>CAZEKN010000229.1:0-4294 GCA_964512755.1 uncultured Desulfatibacillum sp.
TCCTGGAACTCAAATGCCGGCAGGATCCGGATTTTCAGATGTGCCGGCGAAAGGACGAGGTCCTCGCTTGGAGCGCCGAGAACCACCAGAGCTTTACCTGGACGGGGTTCTACAATCTGGGACTCGACTGGCCGGATTTCAACCGTATCTGCCGGGAGCTGGTTTTGTTCAGTCTGAGGGATGCGCCCCGCAGCCTATTCACCCATGCCGCCGCCGCGGTTCGAAATTCCGCCAGGCTGCTGTTTTTACCTGAGCTGTCCAACGGATTTGAAACCTACGGGCCGGATTCGTTCGTTGCGGAGGATCTGCGCATCGCTTTCCCCGCCGATGTGGCGCCCTACCTGCGCTCCCGCCAAGCCAACGGGGACCTTGAACGGTTTTTGAAGAAGCTGGATGCGCCGTTTGCCGCGTTGGTCTGGCTGGCGAATCTCGGCTGCCTGATCTCCGTCGTCCGGGGCCGGAACCATTGCCGCTCCGACGTGCTGGTGCAGCTGGCGCTCTTTGCCTTGATCGCGGCGGTCGCCAATGCCGTGTTCATGTCCAACCTCAGCGGCGTGTTCGGCCGCTACCAGGCGCGCATCGAATTTTTGCCGATTTTTGCGGCCCTGGCATTGATCGGGCGCAGGATCCAAAAAATAGCGTGCAGCCGAACCCGCCCTCCACTGAGTGATCCACCGGCTGCGTAGGCCGCGTGCCGACCGTCTTCAGTCCTTTTGGCCGTTCAACTGCTTGACTTGTTGCGTAGGTTTCGTTAACTATGGCATTCTAAAAAGTTAACGAAAAACGGCATCATCACTTGTATGAAATCCCGTATCCTTGCACTGCTGCGCGAATCCGACGGCGTCGTCTCCAGCAGCGCCATCTGCGCGCGCCTCGGGACCTCGCGCGTGGCCGTATGGAAGCATATCCAAAAGCTCCAGGAGATGGGCTACGCCATCGAGTCCGGCCCGAAGGGGTACCGGCTCGGCTCGTCGCCGGACAGCCTTCATCCCTGGGAGTTTCCCGGCCGCGAAGATCGTATGGTCTATCTGCCGGAGACCCCATCCACCATGGATGTCGCCAAGGATCTGGCGCGCCGGGACTGCCCGGCCTTCACGGTAGTGGTCGCCGGCCGTCAGACCCAGGGCCGCGGCCGGATGCGGCGCGTTTGGGGTTCGGAAGAGGGCGGGTTGTATTTCACGGTGGTGCTGCGGCCGCACCTTCCGGTTCTGTGGAGCTCGCGGGTGAACTTTCTGGTTTCGTTGACCTTGGCCGGCGTGCTTCGAGAGAGCTACGGCGTGGACGCGGGCTTGAAATGGCCGAACGACATTCTGGTCCAGGGCCGCAAGCTCAGCGGCCTTCTCTCAGAGATGGAGAGCGAGGGCGACCAGGTCCGTTTCATCGACGTCGGGATCGGTCTCAATGTCAACAACCACCCGCCGGTCGTGGATCCTCCGGCGGTGTCGCTCCGGGAGTTGCTGGGTCGGACGGTTCCCCGTCGGGACATTCTGGCGCGTTTTCTCGATGATCTGGAGCAGGCCATGCACAGCGAGCCATGGGACACGGTCCTGGACCGGTGGAAGGCGCGGTCGGTCACGCTGAACCGGCCGGTGCGCATCGTAACTGCGCGGGACGACTTCATCGGGACGGCCGTGGATGTGGACGAAAACGGCGCGCTGCGGCTGAAGCAGGCCGACGGGACGATGACGACCGTCATCTACGGCGACTGCTTTCTGACATGAATTGGCCGGCCGGCTGGGCCGCGCCGGCGGATTTCAATCTTGGAAAAAATATATGAGTTCATCCCAAACTAGTGAAATCAGGGCTCCGGACGCTTTACGCCCGATGGTCCATGCCGCGCTGTTTGCAGCGTTGACGGCCGTCGGCGCTTATCTGTTCATTCCCATCGGACCGGTGCCGATTGTGCTGCAGAACATGTTCGTGTTCCTGGCGGGGCTTTTGCTCGGAAGCCGCTGGGGGCTTGCGAGTGTGGCCGTGTACCTGTTGGCGGGTCTTTGCGGCTTGCCGGTTTTTGCCGGCGGCACCGGGGGGATCGGCCGCTTTCTGGGGCCGACCGGCGGTTTTCTGCTGGGATATCTGCCGGCGGTCTTCTTGATCGGCTCGATCGTCGAGCGGCGGCCCGGGCGCCTGCTGTGGGACGTGGTCGCCATGCTGCTCGGCTCGGCTGCGCTTTACGCCTGCGGGGTGGCATGGCTCGTGAGCGTGACCGAGATGACGTTTGCCAAGGCTGCGGCGATCGGCATGCTTCCCTTCTTGCCGGGGGACGCGCTCAAGATCGCCGCCGCCGCGTTGATCGCCAGGGCGGTTCGTCCGATCATAGCCAAATGATTTGCATCAGGGCCGGCTCGTGTGCATCGTCTTTTCTATCATTACACACCCAAACACATAACTTGCCATGGATGCAATTATCGAAATTGATGATCTGACCCACCGTTTTGCGGACGGCACGGTCGGTTTGGATGGGGTCACCCTTGAAATCGAGGCGGGCGCCTTTGTCGTTATCGCCGGAGCCAACGGGTCGGGCAAGACCACGCTGCTGCGCCACCTCAACGGCTTGCTCATGCCGACCTCCGGCAGCGTGCGCGTGGCGGGTGTATGCGTGCAGGAAAACCCGATGAAGTCCCGGGTGCTGGTGGGCATGGTGTTCCAGGATGCCGACAGCCAGATCGTCGGCGAGACGGTGCGTGACGATGTGGCTTTCGGACCCGAAAACATCAGGTTGGACCGCGTCGAGATCGACCGGCGGGTGGGCGAGGCCCTATCTGCCACGGGATTGATGCACCTGGCGGATAAACGCCCGCATTTTCTTTCCGGCGGAGAGAAGCGGCGGTTGGCCATTGCTGGAATACTGGCCATGCGGCCGCGGGTGATCGTTTTCGACGAACCGTTTGCGAATTTAGACTATCCCGGCGTTCGCCAGGTGCTGGATCAGATTCTGCGGCAGCATCGTGCGGGCTGCACGATTATCGTAACGACCCACGATCTCGAAAAGGTGCTGGCCCATGCGGATCGACTGATTTTCATGCGCGAAGGCCGGATCGAGGGCGATGGTCCGCCGCCGGCTCTAATCGCCCGGGCAGAGGCCAACGGCGTGCGCCATCCGCGGGCCGTGCATTTCGGGTTGGAGGCGCTCTCGTGGCTGAACTGACCGCTTTTACCTATCAGCCCGGAGTCTCGATTCTGCATCACCTGGACGTCCGCATGAAGCTGGCCCTGGTGGCAGCTGCGTCGCTGATTTCACTGCGGCTCGACTTCGCGGGTATCGGGCTGATGGCGCTGCCGCTTTTGGCGGCCGCCGCCGGCTGCCGCCGGAGCGTGCGGGTACCGGCGGGCGAGCTGCGCTGGATCGGGCTGCTGCTGGCTTTCGTATTCACGGCGCGGATGTTGTCCACCGCTGGCACACCGATCATTTCCGTTCTGGCGCTGGATATCACCCGCGAGGGCCTGCGGGAGGGATCCCTGGTTTGTCTGCGTCTCGTATTGGTGTTCCTGGTCGGAACCCTGCTCATGGCCACGACGCGCCCGACGGAAATCAAGGCCGGTGTTCAATGGTTTCTTAAGCCGTTGCCGTTTGTTCCCGCCGAGCGGATCGGCACCATGCTGGGCTTGCTCGTGCGCTTCATCCCGGTGATTTTCGAAGAGGTTGCACGCGTGTCCGATGCGCAGCGCGCGCGCGCGGTTGAGAATTGCCGGAATCCGCTTCGGCGCGCGGCGAAGCTGGGCATCCCGATCATGAGCCGGGTTTTCGAAAGATCGTATCACCTGGCGCTGGCCATGGCGGCGCGCTGCTATTCCGAGCATCGCACCCAGCCCGCCCTAAGGGCCGTTCTTAAGGATTGGGTCTTGTTCTGCCTATGCTGCGGCTGGCTGGCGGTCATGCTGGCCGTTTGAGGCCGCGCTGTTTTTTTGTTGACAAAAAGCATCCGGGTAAATATAAAAAAGCGTTTCAGTACCGGGCCGTTAACTCAGGCGGTAGAGTATCTGCCTTTTAAGCAGAGAGTCGCTGGTTCGAGTCCAGCACGGCCCACCAGTTGCATAAGGCTTAAATTCGTCCCCATCGTCTAGCCAGGTCCAGGACACCGGCCTTTCACGTCGGCAACACCGGTTCAAATCCGGTTGGGGACGCCATAATTTCAATAACTTACACACCTTGCCATCGCCGTTTGGGGAGTAGACGGCTCCCCAGACGGCTTTTCATTTCTGGAGGCTCGGAACTGCGAATTTTTGGATATACGTGACAAATGTCACGACATCGCTGACCTTAAGGCTGGCTTGTGTCAGGACATCGCTGACC
>CAZEKN010000230.1:0-4275 GCA_964512755.1 uncultured Desulfatibacillum sp.
TGTATTCGGAAAGCGTATAGTCCATGAAGTCGCCCAGGGAGTACAGCCCCCACGCCCCTCCGGTGAGGCGCGAACAGGTGATGCCGATCAGGGGAGGGTCGCTTTTCCGCTCTTGTCGTTTTCTCATTCTTCAAACGTCCCCTTGACGGTAATTTTCCCGCGACCAACCATCAGGCGACCCTTAGCCAGAACGGAATCGATAGTAAGATCCCGGTTCAGGATCAGCAGGTCCGCATCCTTGCCGGTTTCCAGGCTGCCCTTGCTCGCTGCCAGCCCGGCCCGTTGGGCGGGGTTGGAGGTCACGATCTTCAGGCTGTCCTCGATCGAGAGCCCGGCCTTCACCAGCTGCTGCCAATCGTCGAATAAGCACTTGATGTCGCCGACGCCGAGTTTCACCACATTGCCCTTGACGTCGAAGATCGGCATGGATCCGTTCGAGTCCGAACTCAGCGTGATCTGATCGACGGGGATGCCGGCATCCAACGCCATCCGGATCGCCTCGACGCTGGTGGGGTGGAAGTGCAGGTCTTTGCCGGTGGCCGTAATGTCGATATGGCCGCCCATCCGCGCGAACTCGATGGCATGCTCCATGAGTGCTACGGTGCGGTTAAGGTGGGTCGGGAGGAACTGACCGATGGGGATTTCGGTTTCCTTCACCACGCGGATGATGGGATCGAGCCGCCGGGCCCCGGCCCCGATGTGCAGGTGCACGAGGCCCGCCTTGCCGCCGAGCATGCCGCCGACCCTTGCCTCGGCCGCGATGCGGCAGAGCTCCTCGAAGCTCGGCTGAGAGGAGCGATGGTCGGACACGGCCACCTCGCCCACGCCCACCACCTTGGGAACGAGTGCAATGTCTTTTCTCAAGCTGCCCGTGATCGTGGCGAGCGGCAGCTGGTAGGAGCCGCTGTAGATGTAGGCGGAGATGCCTTCCTGCTCGAGCTGCATGGCCTTGGCGAGCAGCGTTTCCGGGCGGCGCGATACGTCGTCGGTCCCCAGGAGCCCCAGCACGGTGGTGACACCGGCGTGGGTGATCTTCGAAAGCGTGATCTCCGGCGTGCGCGACCAGGGCCCGGCCTCGCCGCCGCCGCCTAAAAGATGCACGTGCAGATCCACGAACCCCGGAACGATGGTCTTGCCCGTGGCTCGGATGACGCGCGGTTTGAATTCAGCCGGGAGATCGATCTTCTCGGCGATCCGTGCGATGACCCGTCCCGCAATCAGGATGTCTCGACGGCCCAGCTTCCCAGGCGCGAAAATGGTCCCGCCGGTGATGAGGGTGAACATAGGTTGTTCTCGATGGTCCGTTGGTTGCATGGCTCAATCCTCATTTTTATTTTTCACTTGACTCCTCGGCCCCTGGACCCTTGAACCCTCTTCAGTACAAATGGCACGCCACCCATCGGTCGTCCGCCAGACGCTGGAAGGCTGGCTCCTCCTCTCTGCACCGGGGCATGGCAAAACGGCAGCGGGTGTGGAACCGGCACCCGGACGGCGGGTTCACCGGGCTGGGGACGTCCCCTTCCAGAATCACGTCCTCTTTTCTCTGACGGGGGTCGAGCGATGGCACGGCGGCCAGCAAGGCCTGGGTATAGGGATGCGCCGGTTTGGCGAACAAGGTGCGTTTGGCGGCCATCTCCACCACTTTGCCCAGGTACATCACAGCGACTCGGTCGCTGATATGGCGAATAACCCCAATATTGTGGGAGATGAACAGGTAGGTCAGCCCGAAGCGGCGCTGGAGGTCCTTCATCAGGTTGAGGATCTGGGCCTGCACCGACACATCCAGCGCCGAGGTGGGCTCGTCGGCCACGACCAGCTTCGGTTGGGTCGCCAAGGCCCGGGCGATGCCGATGCGCTGGCGCTGCCCGCCGGAGAACTCATGCGGATAGCGTCCCAACTGCTCGCGGCGCAGGCCCACGGTGGCCAGCAGTTCGGCGACTTTTTCATCGCGATCCGTGTGATGGATGAGTCCGTGGATCTCCATGGGCCGGCCGACGATCTCGCTGACGGTCATGCGCGGGTTCAGGGAGGCATAGGGGTCCTGGAATATGATTTGGAAAAACCGGCGCAGCGGTTGCAGTGCCTGGCGGTCGAGCGCGGTGAGCTCCTTGTCATCAAAACGGATGGTACCCTCCGTGGGATCGATCAACCTCAATATCAACCGGCCGACGGTGGTTTTGCCGCAGCCGGATTCGCCCACCAGGCCCAGGGTCTCGCCGCAGTCGACCGAAAAATCAACCCCGTCCACCGCCCGCACGAACACTTTTTCCCGCGCAAGACCGCGGGTCACGGCGAAGTGCTTTTTAAGGCGACTCACTTCCAGAATCGGGGCGGTCATGTCTGCACCTTCCCGTCGTAAAGGTGGCAAGCGACGAGGTGGTCGGGGCGCACTGCCACCATCTCCGGCCGGGTGCGGTCACAGGGCTCGAAGCACCGTTCGCAGCGCGGGTGGAACTTGCAGCCTTCGGGCAGCCGGCTCAAGTCCGGCACGGTCCCGGGGATCACCGCCAGGGAGCTTTTTTCGTCGTCGATCAACGGGATGGCGCCCCACAGCCCCTGGGTGTAAGGGTGCCGGGGGTTTAGGAAGATGTCCGCGACGCCCGCCTGTTCCACGATGGAGCCGGCGTACATGACCGCCACGCGGTCGCACATCTGCGCCACCACGCCCAGATCATGGGTGATGAGCAGAATGGAGGTTCCCATTTCCCGTCGCATCTCCCTGAGCAGCCGCAGGATTTGGGCCTGGATGGTGACGTCCAGCGCCGTGGTGGGCTCGTCCGCGATGAGCAGGGCCGGCCGGCAAGAGAGTTCCATGGCGATCATGACCCGTTGGCGCATTCCTCCCGAGAGCTGGTGCGGGTACTGGCCCGCCACCTTGCGGGCGTCCGGGATGCGCACCCGCTCCAGCATTCCGACGGCGGCTTCTATCGCTGCGCTCCGGCCCAGTCCCTGATGCATCCGGATGACTTCGCTCATCTGATCGCCGACGCGGAAGACCGGGTTAAGCGAGGTCATGGGCTCCTGAAAAATCATGGAGATTTCCTTGCCCCGGCAGCGGCGCATCTCTTCCGGGGACAGGGATAGGAGGTCCGTGTCTTTGAAGCGGATCGACCCCGCAACGATCCTGCCCGGCGGGAAGGGAATCAGGCGCAGGACCGACAGCGCCGTCACCGACTTGCCGCAGCCGGTTTCGCCTACCAGCCCGAATACCTCGCCGGCCTTGATTTCAAAGGAGATGCCGTCGAGGGCCTTGACCACCTTGCCGGCAGAGAAAAAGTGCGTTTGGAGGTTCTCGATCCGGAGCAGGGTTTCCATGCAGGCTCAATCCTTCAGGCGCGGGTCCAGGGAGTCCCGCAGGCCGTCGCCGAAGAGATTGAAACCCATTACGACCAGCATGATGGCCAGCCCCGGGAAAGTGGCCACATGGGGCGCCGTGATCAGATAGGGGCGCGCTGTCGAGAGCATGGCACCCCATTCGGCGCTGGGCGGTTGAACCCCCAAGCCCAGGAAGCTCAGCCCCGAAGCGGTCAGCAGGACGGTCGCCATCCGCAGGGTGGTCTGAATGATGATCGGCGCCATGGAGTTGGGCAGAAGGTAGCGGAAGAGGATGTTGGCGTCGCTTTCGCCGGCGGCGCGGGCCGCCTCGATGAACTCCTTCTCCTTCAGGCTCAAGACCGAACCGCGCACGATGCGCGCGAACTGCGGCACGGAGTAGATCCCTGCCGCCAGCATCAGGTTCAGCAGCCCAGGGCCCAGCACGGCGATGATGGAGATCGCCAGAAAAATTCCCGGGAAGGCCAGCAGGATGTCCATCAGGCGCATAATCACGTTGTCCGTCATCCCCCCGTAGTAGCCGCCGAACATTCCCAGCAGCGTGCCGAGCACGAGTGCGATCAGCACGGCCACCACCTGGATCTGCAGCGACACCTGCGCGCCGTGGATCACCCGGCTGAGCACGTCGCGGCCGAGGGCGTCGGTCCCCAGCCAGTGCTCGACGCTGGGGGGCTTGAGCCGCTGGCCGAGGTCGCCCTCGTTCGGCGGGTAGGGCGCGATGAAGGAGGCCAGCAGCGCCACCAGCACGAAGGCCGCTACAATGACGCCGCCGGCGATCGCGGCCTTGTTGCGCTTGAGCCGCCGCCACACCTCGGCGGCCTGGCTGGTCTTCTCAACGTCGACACTCATGATGAACTTCCAAAAAATCTTCCGCGTTGATGACTTTGTAATTCCAATTTGCATTCAAGATGACACTATGCTATATTCTCGCCATGGAGGTGA
>CAZEKN010000231.1:0-4259 GCA_964512755.1 uncultured Desulfatibacillum sp.
TTGCCGGCGGCGACGATATGCTCGTAGATTTTTGCGAAAAACGACCAGGGCTGCGGCGGCAGGCCATGGTGCTGGCGGGTGCCGCAGTGCAGCTCGTAGAAGGCCGCAAGCGCTTCGCGCGAGCGTTCGATCGCAACCGTAACGCCTTCTTTTTCAGATTTTTGGATGTTGCGCCGGATGTTGGATTTGAAGCGGCGGCTCACTCCGGCCTCATCGGGGCCCAGCTCCAGGGTGTGGACGTAGTGCTTCGCCGCAGGCGGGGCGTTCGGCAGGAAAGCGGTTCCTCCCCTGATCTCGACATACTTCCAGCCGGACCGCCGCCCATATGCGATCGACTCGTTGAGCAACACGTCGAACGTCTCCTGATTCGCGGCGACGGGCTGGCATTCGTCCGAAAAGGGCAGGGACACCCCGCGCTTTCCGGTCAGGCAGCTATTGACCGCCATCAGCGCCATCAAGCCGCTGAGTTTGCCGTCCTCGACAACCGTCAAATAGTGTGGCGCGTAGCCGTAAGATTCGCTCAGCCCTCGGGCCCAGGCGGACGTGTGAAAAAAAGTGGTTTGGTCGCTCGTTTCGAGCAGCGAGTCCCAGCCGGGGTCCTGCAGGGGATTGATGACGGAAAGGTTCATAGCGTTGAGGCGGTCACAGTTTACGCATCACCCTGGCTGGGTTCCCGGCGACGATGGTGCCCGGAGGCACGTCTTTGGTAACCACGCTGCCGGCGCCCACAATGGCGCCTTCGCCAACGGTCACCCCGCAGAGGATGGTGGCATTCGAGCCGATGGAAGCGCCCTTCTTGATGGTGGTGGGAACGACCTGCCAGTCGGCCTCGGTCTGCAGCGTTCCGGAGGCCGAGACCGCACGAGGAAACCGATCGTTGATGAACATCACGCCGTGGCCGATGAACACATCGTCTTCGATCATGACCCCTTCGCAAATGAAGCTATGGCTCTGGATTTTGCAGTTCATGCCGACCGCAGAGCCCTTCTGGATCTCAACGAAGGGGCCGATCTTGGTGTTGGCGCCGATGCGGCAACCGTAAAGATTGATGAAGTCGCCTAAATACACATTTTGGCCGAGCGTAACGGTTGATGCGATGTTTTTCATGAATCCTCTACCTCCTACACCCTGTACCTTAAACCCTGAGCCTTGATTACAGCCCTACCGGCAGCCCCCTGTTCTTAAGCGACTCCTGAGCGGCGACCAGAACCTTGACCACCTCAAGGCCTTCGCGGCCTCCGGTCATGGGCCTTTTGGCGTTCGCAATGCAGTCGACGAAATGCCCCGTTTCAACCGCCAGGGCCTCCTGGTCATCCAGCTTCGGCGAATACATGTCGCCGACACGATACTGGACCTTCAACTGGTAAATCTCTTCCATGCTGGTTGAATTCAGTTCGACGCCCTTGTCATAAATTTTCACTTTCTCGCTGGGCTGGTTGTCGTCATAAACGATCATCTTGGAGGTCCCGCCGATGAGGGTCTGACGGATCTTCACGGGGGAGACCCAGCTCACGTTGATGTGAGCCACCAGATTGCCTTCCAAGTATACGGTCAGCAGCGATTTGGGGACCAGCCCATTGCCGAAGAAGTGCAAACCAGTTGCTGAAACCGCCTGTTTTCTGAAGGGCATGAGGTAATCCATGATCGAGATATCGTGTGGCGCCAGGTCCCAGATGACATTGATGTCCTGCTGAAAAAGCCCCAGATTGACGCGCGTGGAGTCGTAATACATCAGCCGGCCGAGTTCACCCCTATCGATGAGCTGCTTGATCTTCCGAACGGCGCCCGTATATACAAAGGTGTGATCGACCAACAACGTCTTGTTTGCCCGCAGGGCCATTTCGATCAACTCCTCGGCCTGAGCCACCTTTTCGGTCATGGGCTTCTCCAGCCAGACATGCCGGCCGGTTGCGAGCGCCCGCCTGGCCAATTCGTAGTGGGTTGCCACGGGAGTCGCAATGGCCACCGCATCCAATGTTCGCAGGTTGAAAAATTCGTCGATCGTTTTGCACAAGCGCGCTTGCGGATAAAAGCGCTGCGCCCGCGCCAGCCGATCTTCGGATAAATCGCAGATGGCGGCAAGTTCTAAGTCGGGGTGAATACTGAAGTTGCGAGCCAAGTTAGGGCCCCAGTACCCAAAGCCGATCAGTCCGATTTTAATCATGGTCGCTTCCTATCGGTTGCAGAGAAAGGATCCGAAGACCGCTGGACATCATTATCGATTGGGCCGAGAGCCGTGTAAATACTTGTTGATACACGTTACCACGTACTCGATCTGCTCGTGCGTCAACTCGGCGTACATCGGCAGCGAGAGGAGGCGGTCAGCGGTGCGCTCGCTGGCCGGAAAATCACCTTTTTTGAATCCCATGGCAGCGTATGCTTTCTGAAGGTGGAGCGGAAGCGGGTAGTGCAGGCCGGTGCCAACGCCCTGCTCCGTCAGGAATGCCTGGAGTCCGTCGCGGTCGTCCACCAGGATGACGTAGAGATGATAGACCGACTGCGCAAAATCGGCTTCCTTGATGACGGTGACACCGGGGATGTCCGATAAGAGCTTCGTATAACATGCGGCATTTGCCCTGCGATCCCGGTTCCAGCCGGCCAGACGCTTCAGCTTGAGGCTCAGCACAGCCGCCTGAATGGCGTCAAGCCTTCCGGTGTAGCCTTCCATATCGTGAACGTATTTACGGCGTTGGCCGTGTTCGCGCAGCATACGGATGATCTGCGCCAGTTCTGCATCGTCGGTCACGACGGCGCCGGCATCCCCGAAAGCGCCGAGGTTTTTGCCGGGATAAAAGCTGAAGCAGCCGGCACGGCCCATGCTGCCAGCCGGGAGCCCCTTGTATGTGGCGCCGTGAGCCTGACAGGCATCCTCGACGACCACCAACCCGTGCTTGCGGGCGACGTCCAGAATCGGATCCATATCCGCCGTCTGGCCGTACAGATGCACCGGCACGATGGCACGCGTTTTGGCGGTGATTCGGCCGGGGATCTGCCGGACGTCGATGCAACCGGTGTCCGCGTCGATGTCGACGAACACGGGCGCAGCGCCAGTCTGTGTGATGGCTTCGGTGGTGGCGATAAACGTGTGCGGAACGGTGATGACCTCATGCCCCGGTCCAACCCCCGCAGCCAACAGGGCCAGGCGCAGGGCATCGGTGCCGGAGCTTAAGCCGACGCAATGCTTGACGCCGCAAAATGCGGCGAATTCTTTCTCGAAGTCTGCAACCGGCGCTCCGCCGATGAAGGCGCCGGCTGCCATGATATCTTCGAGAATTGGTTTGAGCTCGGCTTCGATCTGACGGTACTGGACTTTAAGGTCAAGAAATGGGACCTGCATAAGGACTCCTGGTGTCAAGGGTGGCCGTTCGCGGTTGAGGTCAAAACCGGAGCGCGCCGCATGGCGCGCGGTTTGGCGTGAGGGCTATGATGATCGCGGAGGAGGAAACCGCAGACCATTGCAGGGTCGAGATCGCATGCGAAACTGAAGGGCGACGTGCAGAAACGAAACCCCAGCCTTCGATCAGCCTTGAAGGATACGTGCGGGCCCGGTGGATGAAAATGCGGTCCCCCACGATCCCTCAGTGCCATTCATCAAGTTCCAACGATAGTTGCAGGCCGGGTTTTGTTTTGACTGCTCAAACGATCTGCGCGCTCAATCCCACAGCCGCCAGGGCTGATCCGGCTGCAGGGTCACGGTAACATAGGCGCGGTTCTGTTCGTAGTCGTCGGTGCTGTTGATGGCATCCAGCTTATCGAAGGCATAGGCCAATCTCAGCGACATCCAGCGGGTCACGCTGTACCCCAGGCCGACATCCACCGTATAGCGATGGTCCACCTCGTCATCCTCGGAGTTGAGGTAGTCGGAATACCGGTAGCGCAGCCCGAGGTCGCCGAAGAAATCGCGCGTGAAATTGTACCGGCCGATGAGTTCGGCCTGGGCGTAGCGCTCGAAACCCTGAGTGTCCCCGCTGAAGTCCTGGCTGTCCAGCCCGCTCTCACCGCGCGTGCGGATGCTCCAGCGCTGGAAGTCCCAGAGCTTGTTGATGTCGGCGTTGATGAAAGGACCCTGCTCGTCGTCCGCGTCCTCGATCTGCTGGTAGAAATACCCAACGCCGAGGGAGGATGTGAGGGTCGGGTCGAATTGGTAGAACACGCCGGCCGAAGGCGCATAGACCCAGTATTCGTTTTCTATATCCCCGCCGGTGCTCACGCCGCCGCTCTCATCGAAATCCCGGAAGATCTGGAGGTACTCGCCATAG
>CAZEKN010000232.1:0-4251 GCA_964512755.1 uncultured Desulfatibacillum sp.
AGGCATTGAACTCGCTATCTCCGACCTTGACGATGGCGGCCACGGATTCGCCGTCCGGGCTTGCCTGCGGCTCCTCGACCCATTCAAAGCGGTCTTGCCAGGACGAGAAGGGAATTTCCTTGGTGGACGTATTCCAGTTCCAGTGGGCAGCGCGTTCCATGCCGGCTCCTTGCTGTATGGGGTGGATGCGTGCAAGACTACGGCTGTTCCGATCGGCGCATCAGGCGGCTTCGACCCGCGGAACGGTCCGGGTCGAGCAGGAAGGCGCCAAGAAAACCGAGAATCGAAGAGCCTATAACGGATTGCAGACGGAAATGCAAGAGCCCTTGTTTATTGGCAATTGTCCTTGACACGCCTCACCATGGTTGATAACAATAAAATCTTTATAAAATTATGTTCGTAGTGGAGAGCCAGCCCATGACCGACTTCCGATTCCAGGAGATGTTCCCCGTTGCGGAAGACCGCACCGCTTACCGGCAGCTGACTGATGCGCATGTGTCGGCAGGCTCCTTTGACGGCGCCGGGATTCTCAAGGTGGCTTCGGAGGGCCTGACTCTCCTGGCTCAGCAGGCTTTCACGGACGTGGCCCACCTTTATCGGCCTTCGCACCTGAAGCTGCTCGTCGGGATATTCGAAGACCCGGAAAGCTCGGCCAACGACCGTTACGTGGCCCTGGAGTTGCTGAAAAATGCCGTCATTGCGGCCGAAATGGTCTTCCCGATGTGCCAGGATACCGGAACGGCCATTGTTATCGGCAAGAAGGGCCAGCGGGTGTTCAGCGGCGAGCGCGATGAGGAGGCGCTGGCGCGGGGTATCTTCAACGCTTACACCCAGGGCAACCTGCGCTACTCGCAGAATGCGCCCCTGACCATGTATGAGGAAGTCAACACGAAATGCAACCTGCCCGCCCAGATCGAGCTCTACGCGGTCGGCGGCGACGAATACCGGTTTCTCTTCATTGCCAAGGGTGGCGGCTCAGCCAACAAAACCCTGCTGTTCCAGGAAACGAAGGCAGTCCTGAACCCCGAGACCCTTCTGGCATTCATGACCGCCAAGATGCAGACCCTTGGAACGGCGCCCTGCCCACCCTATCATCTGGCTTTTGTCATCGGAGGAACCTCGGCTGAATTGAACCTTAAAACCGTCAAGCTAGCCTCTGCCGGATATTTGGACGGCTTGCCCGCGCGCGGAAGTGCGAGCGGCCACGCCTTCCGGGACATCGAGCTCGAAGCTGAACTGCTCAAGGCCAGCCGTAAGATCGGTCTGGGAGCGCAATTCGGCGGCAAATGGTTCTGCCTGGAGACCCGTGTGATCCGGCTGCCGCGACATGGCGCCTCCTGCCCGATCGGCCTGGGGGTCAGCTGCAGCGCCGACCGCAATGTCAAAGCCAAAATCACGCGGGAGGGGATTTTCCTTGAAACGCTCGAGACGGATCCGTCCCGATACTTGCCTGACGTCAAGCTGGAAGCGACCCAGGCAATGTCGGTCGACCTCAACCGGCCGATGGCCGAGATCCGCAACCAGTTGAGCCGGTACCCCGTAGCGACACCGCTTTTGCTCACAGGACCCATCATCGTGGCCCGCGACATTGCGCACGCCAGGCTCAACGAGCGCCTGCAGCGCGGCGAGGGGCTGCCCGACTATTTCAAGAACCACATCATTTATTACGCCGGGCCGGCCAAGACGCCCAAGGGTTACGCGGCCGGCTCCTTCGGGCCCACCACGGCCGGCCGCATGGATGCCTACGTGCCGGTCTTTCAGGCGCAGGGCGCATCGCTCGTGATGCTGGCCAAGGGCAACCGCACGAAGCGGGTGACCGATTCCTGCCAGAAATACGGCGGGTTCTACCTGGGCTCCATCGGCGGCACGGCCGCCCGTTTCGGCAAGGAGTGCATCACCGGCATGGAGGTCGTCGAGTATCCGGAACTCGGCATGGAAGCGATTTACCGGATTACGGTCAAGGATTTTCCCGCGTTCATCATCGTCGACGACAAGGGCAACGACTTTTTTGAAGCGATTCTGAAATAACTCCAAGGAGACTTTTATGGCCAAGCAGAAAATGAAAACCATGGACGGGAACACCGCCGCCGCCCACGTGGCCTATGCCATGAGCGATGTGGCGACGATCTACCCGATTACCCCATCCTCCCCGATCGCCGAGATCGCCGACGAATGGGCGGCTTCCGGACGCAAGAATATTTTCGGCCAGACCATGACCGTGCGTCAGCTGCAGTCCGAGGCCGGGGCGGCCGCTTCAATGCACGGGTCGCTCGCCGCCGGTGCGCTGACCACCACGTTCACCGCCTCTCAGGGCCTGCTGCTCATGGTTCCGAACATGTACAAGATCTCGGGCGAGCTGCTGCCGGGAGTTTTCCACGTAACGGCGCGGGCCATCGCGGCCCACGCCCTGTCGATTTTCGGCGACCATCAGGATGTTATGGCCACCCGCCAGACGGGTTCCGCGATGATCGCCTCGGCTTCGGTCCAGGAGGTGATGGATCTCGGTCTCGTCGCCCATCTGGCGGCGATCGAATCGAGCGTGCCCTTCGTGCACTTCTTCGACGGGTTCCGCACCTCCCACGAAATCCAGAAGATCGCCCTCATCGATTACGAGGACATGGCGCGGCTGGCCAACCTCGATGCGGTCGCCAAATTCCGGGCGCGAGGGGCCAACCCGGAGCGGCCGGAGCTGAGGGGCACGGCCCAGAATCCCGATATCTACTTCCAGGGCCGCGAGGCGGCAAACCCCTACTACCTGAAAGTCCCGGGCATTGTGGATGCGGCCATGCAGAAGGTCAGCGCCCTGACCGGGCGCCGCTATCGGCCGTTCGATTACGTCGGCGACCCGCAGGCCGACCGTGTGGTGATCTCCATGGGATCCTCCTGCGAGACCATCGAGGAAACGGTCAACTACCTGACCGGGCAAGGCGAAAAGGTCGGCCTGGTCAAGGTCCGGCTCTACCGGCCGTTCGTGAAGGATTTCCTCTTTGCGGCGATCCCGGCCAGCGCCAGGATCATCACCGTGCTCGACCGGACCAAGGAACCGGGGGCCCTGGGCGATCCGCTCTACATGGATGTGTGCACGGCTTGCATGGAAAAAGGCCAGATGCCGAAAATCCTGGCGGGTCGCTACGGTCTCGGCTCCAAGGAATTCAGCCCCGCCATGGTGAAGGCGGTCTACGACAACATGAAGGCCGCGGCCCCGAAGAACCACTTCACGGTCGGCATCGTCGACGACGTCACCCACACCTCGCTCGACGTCGGGCCGAGCCTCGACGTGGCGCCGCAGGGCACGGTGCAGTGCAAGTTCTGGGGCCTCGGCGCCGACGGAACGGTCGGCGCCAACAAAAGCGCCATCAAGATCATCGGCGACAGCACCGACATGTTCGCGCAGGCCTACTTCGCCTATGATTCGAAGAAGTCCGGCGGCATCACCATTTCCCATCTGCGCTTCGGCCATAAACCCATCCAGTCCACGTACCTGATCGATACCGCCGACTATGTCGCCTGCCACAAGGACAACTACGTCGAGATCTACGACGTACTCGAGGGAATCAAGGAGGGCGGCACGTTCGTGCTCAACTCGCCCTGGACCCTGGCGGAGATGGAGGACAAGCTGCCGGCGGACATGCGGCGCACCATCGCGACCAAGAAGCTCAAATTCTACAACATCGACGCCGTCAAAATCGCCCAGCAGGTCGGTCTGGGCGGTCGCATCAACATGATCATGCAGACGGCCTTTTTCCAGCTGGCCAAGGTGCTGCCGGTCGACCAGGCGATCACCGCGCTCAAGGGCGAGATCCAGAAGCTGTTCGGCAAGAAGAGCGAAAAGATCGTCGCCATGAACCACGCGGCGGTGGATGCCACGGTTGCCAACCTGATGGAAGTCAAGTACCCGGCGGCCTGGGCGCAGGCGGGGGGCAAGGACCGTGCAGAGGCAACGGAGCCGGACTGGGTTCGAAATGTGATGCGGCCGATCCTGGCCCAGCAGGGAGACAAGCTGCCGGTGAGCAAATTCACGCCGGACGGGATCTTCCCGGTGGCCACCACCCGGTACGAGAAACGCGGCGTGGCGATCAGTGTGCCGGAATGGATCATGGACAACTGTATTCAGTGCAACCAGTGCGCCATGGTCTGCCCGCACGCGAGCATCCGGCCGGTTCTGGTGAACGAGGAGGAGCTCAAGAAGGCCCCGGCCGGCTTCGAGGCCAAGAAGGCCGTCGGCAAGGAACTGAAGGACTATGCCTTCCG
>CAZEKN010000233.1:0-4208 GCA_964512755.1 uncultured Desulfatibacillum sp.
ATTCGAGCTTCATGAATTCGGGGCTTTTCAAGTACTCCAGGACGATATCGTTCAAATTGAGCACCTCGGATACCGACACCCCGCGGCGCGCCAGGGTGAGCAGGTCCTGCACGATCGCCGCCGCCTTGCGGCCGGAATCGCGAATGGTTTCGATGGGCATCCGCAGCGGGCTTTCGACGGAGAGATCCAGCAGGAGCAGGTCCGGGTAGCTCACGATCCCGGACAGGATGTTGTTGAGGTCGTGGGCGACCCCGCCGGCCAGAGCGCCGATGGCCTTCATCTTCTGCGCCCGCTGGAGTTCCTCCTCCAGTTCCTGCTTCTGTTGCTCATTCCGTTTGCGCTCGGAAATGTCCCGGCAGAGCCCCCGGAAGCCGATGACGCCACCCATTGCATTGACGATCGGCGATGCCGTGAGATCGATGTCGATCCGGCGGCCGTCCCGCATCCGAATCTCGAAATCCTGAGCGCCGGACGGCTGAGCGGTTTTGTAAATCCGCCCGAACATCCTGAGCATCTTTTCAGCCGTCTCCGGTGTCGTGTATTCCCGGTAGTTGATGCCGGCGATTTCATCGGCCGGCAGGCCCATCATGCGGCAAAGGGCCGGATTGGAAAAAGTCAGATTCCCGCGCAGGTCGACTTCAAAATATCCTTCCCCGATGCCCTCGATGATGGTCCGGTATTTCTGCTCGCTGCTCTTGAGGGCCTCTTCGGCTGCCTTGCGGCCGGTCACATCCGAAAAAATGGTGGCGAAGCCGTTGCGGCCCCACGGGGCGATGGAGATGTCGAAGCACCGCCCCATGGGAGCGAAACACGCCTCCAGGTGCGCCGGAGCTCCGGACAGGGCGACCCGGCTGAACTCGGCCAGATAGGGAGGGACCTGGGTCTGGTAAAGCTCGGTTGCGAGTCGACCCACCATTTCCGTGCGTTTGAATCCCAAAATGCGCTCGCTCTGGGGGTTGCAGTCGATGATCCGGTAGTTGGCAGGTTTGCCGGCGGCATCGAGGATTACCGCGTGCAGGATCACGCCTTCGGCCATGTTGCCGAAAAGCAACCGCAAGCGCTCGGCACTTTCCGCCAGAAGTGCCTCGGAGGCGGCGATGCGCCCGCGGGCGGTCTCCGCCCGCTTGAACAGAACGGCCAGGAACCCCAGGCCCGACAACCCGAGCAGGCTGAGCGCAACAGCCGGCAGGCAGTGCACGAAAATATCCCAACCCCAGTTGCTGGCATCGATGTCGATCCCCAGCACGGCCATCGTCATGGCGCCTTCCGCGGGCTTGATCGGAATCAAGGCGCTGATCCAGTTCCCCCAGCGGTCGCGCGCCGGGCCCTCGACGACCTCTCCGCCGGTGGCGAAAACATCCCGGAAGGTGTCCGTCGCTTCTTCGTAGACCTGGCCGGGCGGAGAGTGATCCGGCGAATCGCCGGGCTCGGAGTCGGCCAGGAAGACGACCCGGCCGTCCGGCAATTGTTCCGTGAGGTAGAGGAACCGAAACTTTCCGTTCGCCGACTGCATCAGCTGGAGCTGGGATTTGATCTGCTGGTAATCCGGCGAATCGATGTCGGAGGGCATCCCGGTCAGGTTGACGACCTGCCAGGGGTTCAAAATATCGGCCACCAGCCGGCCCTGGACGAGTAGCTCGGAACGCATGCGCGCATCCTGAGAGCGGCCCATCCAGAAAGAGGCCGCACCGCCTGCAACCAGGACCGCCACCGCCATGAGACCGCACAGCCTAACCCAGTTGAAGCCGGCAATGGCTTGGTTGGATGGATGAGAACCGTGTTGCATTCGATCCCGGATGCTCCCTGAAGCCCTTGGAGGGCTGCACTCATTCGAATCAACTGCCTCTGCGGCGATTCGCTGCGGGACGTGATCGGACAAAGGCAAAGAACAGCAGCAGGAGGTCCGGGCGAAAGGGCCGATAGAGGCATTTGCTCTAAGATCGGTCATCGGGTGTGAAAACTTTAAGAAATCTGGCGGGTTGACAACCGAGCGGCAGCCTGGTGCGCCATCGACGGTCAGGATCTCTATCCGCCGGAGAGCTTCGCTGCGAATCCTTTCAGTTTCAGGGCGGCGAGGAGGCTCTCCCGGTGGTCGCCCTGGATCAGAATCTCGCCGTCTTTAACCGAACCTCCGCTGCCGCAACGCCGCTTCAATTCGGCTGCAAGCTGCCTCAAGCGGGCATCGTCGAGCTGGAACCCGCTGGCCACCGTCACCGTTTTCCCGCCCCGGCCTTTTGACTCGCGCCGGATGCGGACGACGCCGTCCGCCAGCATGGAGCGTGCCTGCTTTTTTCGGCAGATGCACGCCTCAAGTGGCTTGGCGCACTCCGGGCAGAGCCGTCCCGCTTCCGTACTATAGACCGGCCTGGAATTGGCCATTCATCGCTCCCAGATCATTACTGATCTTTCAACCGCCGAAAACCGCCAGCCAGTCGCGCACTTCGACTCCGGGGATTTCCAGCTCACCAACGGCATAAAAAGCTTCGATCGCGTCACGCACCTCATGAACGATCCGGCCCTCAAGCTCGGCTTCCAGGTGCCGAATCTTTTCCGGGGGATAGCAGAAGAAATCGCCGGAAATGGAAACGCTCCTGAGCCTGCCGTCCGAAACCTCAAAATCCGCGCGGATCAGTCCGCCTCGACATTTATGAACCTTCTGAACCACGTGGATGCCCGAACGGATTTTGACGTTACGCTCCGCACCGCGCCCCCGGCGCTGGATCAGCCAGGCGTCGTTTAGCATCAGCGCACCCAGCTCATCCATTTTGGCCCGCAACGCGCCATCCGGTACCTTGGACTGAAACGGCCCCACCACTTTGCCGAACTCCTCGGTCATCAGGGCGTTCAGGCGCTCGTCGGCCCACTGCGCCGCCCGTTCTTCGCCCAGCTCCCGGCGGATCGTCGAGAGATTCTCCCTCAGCGTCTTATGCACCTTGTCGCGGAACTTTTCGTCCGGCACCTTCAGGACGCGCGTCATCATATCGTAGTTGAAGTCGACGATGAGGTTGCCGACGAAAACGATGCAGGCGCCGATCTCTCCCACCCCGCTGCCACTGATCTTGCGGCTCCCGACGATGACATCGTTGATCGGTTTGTATCCGGCCGGGATTCCCAGCCGCCGGTAGATGTTCACGACCGGAGTCAGGAACTTCCGGTAGAAGGCTTCCTTGGAGGCGGGAATGCGCGCATCGCTGCGCGGCAGCACCAGCTGAAAAAAAAGCTGGCCGCCGTCCAGATAGACCGCACCGCCGCCCACATCCCGTCGGAACACGGGAATGCCCTTCGCCCGGCAAAAGTCCAAATCCACCTCATGCTCGACATCCTGATGAAACCCGATGCAGACATAAGGGCTCGCCGGAGAGAGGAGGATCAAGCCCTCCCGGCCGAGTTCGGCCATGGCATGGTAGATCAGCTGCGACTCCTCCCAGGGTACTTTTCCGAGATGGTAAAGGTCCATGGGCCTTGTTTGATGGTTAAGGGTTAAACGGCGAAAGGGATCCCTGTCACGGTTTGGCCGGGGTGGCCGGAATCAAGGCTTTGCGCACCAGCTGCACGATGTCCAATACCTCGAGCGAAATCTTGTTGCGCTTGACGCAGCTGGTCATTGTGCGCACGCACTGCTGGCAGGAGGTGACCACCGCCCGGGCGCCGGTGGAAAGGGCCTCGTCGATCTTGTTCCGGGCAATCTGGGCGGCCAGGTCGGGGTCCACCATTTCGAGGTTCCCCCCGCCGCCGCAGCACGTGCAATCCTCCCGGCTATGCGGCATCTCGACCAGCTCAACACCGGGGATACTGCGGATGAGTTCGCGCGGTTCCTTGAAAACACGTGCCCCGCGCCCCAGGTCGCAGGGGTCGTGGTAGGTGACCGTCAGCGAAAGCTCGCCAAGCGGCGCTTTCCCGGAACGCACCAGACGCAGAAGCAACTCCGGCGCGGATAGGAGCTCAAGATCGGTCTCGTAGTACTCGCGCCACATCTGGTAGCAGGAAGGGCAGGCGAAAACCACGGTCTGGGCGCCTTTGGCCTTTACTGCGGCCAGGTTCTGGGACTTGAAATCCGCGAACATCTCCATCAGACCGGCGCCCAGCAGCGGAAATCCGCAGCACCATTCGTCCTCCCCGAGCAGCGTGAAATCAACCCCGCTGGCGTCCAAGATCTCGGCCAGGGCGACCGGGATCTTCTGGGCCAGCGGGAAATAGGCCGACACGCA
>CAZEKN010000234.1:0-4190 GCA_964512755.1 uncultured Desulfatibacillum sp.
GCGGATCCCTTAAGGATCTGATTACCGGCCGCACCGAGGCGTTTCAGAGGGTTCCGCGGACGCCGGACGCCATCAGCGACTTCCAGGTGAAAATGGAGCGCCAGGATCCCCGGCCGCGCCCGTATCCCGATTTCTACCACTGCCCGTTTCTAGGTTTTAGCGGCGCAAACGGCCGCCGGGTGGGGTGCCTGCTGCATCCCATGGCCGACGGCAACGACGGCATCGATTACCGCGGCCTCAGTTTCTACGGAGGACTGGCTTGCCGCGATTATTTCTGCCCCTCCTACCGCAATGTGGGCGCACCCTATAAGGAGATCGTCAGGTCGGTTTGCACCGACTGGTACCTCTACGGTTTGGTGATCACCGAGGATCGGCTGCTCAACGCTTTTTTCGGGGAAATCGAAAAGCGCTTGAACCGCCCCTTGACCATGGCCGACGTTCTGCCGCACGCCGATTCGCGACAGGCCGTGCTCGAATTTTTGGCGCTCAAACTTATTTGGCCTTATCGGATGCAGGGGGCCAAAGGGCCTGGCAACTATTTCTTCAACGATGGCCTGTACCCGAAGCCGCCGATCGACTATGCGCAGCTGGGAGTGGCCCCGTCCGCTCTCGACCCGATTCTGCACGAACTGTCATCCGGGTTCAGCCGGCCGGATGCGCTCAATCAGGCCGAGGTCTTGATTGAGCGCCTTCTGGATCGGATCCTGCGGCCGGCCGCCGGGGGCGGGGGCTATTGAATTGCGAGCAGGGCATGTGCTATAAGCGCTGCCAAACGAAGTAAATCAACCAACGGCCAAGGAGGAACACGATGGGCAAAGGCGATCCACGTTCGAAAAAAGGCAAGATCTGGCGGGGCACGCATGGCAAGGTCCGGCCCAAGAAGAAAAAGGTGAAGGAAGCGGCATGAACGCCAAGCCGTCGAACGCCCGGACGCCCGATTGGGACATCGACAGCATGTTTACCGACCGGTGGTCGCCTCGGGCGTTTTTGAGCGATCCTCTCACGGAGCGCGAGATCCAGACGCTCTTTGAGGCCGCGCGTTGGGCGCCGTCCTGCTTCAACGAACAACCGTGGCTGTTCGTCTACGCCACCGCCCCGGAGCAGCGGCAGAAGCTGGTGGCCTGTCTCGTTGCCAAGAACCAGCTTTGGGCCGGACGGGCGCCGCTGGTGATGTTCGTGCTGTCCCGGCGCTGCTTTCAAAAAACCGGCAAGGAGAACCGCCACGCGCCCTTTGATGCCGGCGCCGCCTGGATGGCGCTGGCGCTGCAGGCCCGCAAGCTCGGGCTGTATGCGCATGCCATGGCCGGTTTCAATCTGGACAAGGCGTATGAAACGCTGGGGGTCGCGAGAGACGAATTCCACATCATGGCAGCGATCGCCGTGGGCCGTTTGGGAGACGCCTCCGAGCTGCCCGACGATCTGCGCGCAATGGAGGCTCCCAACAACCGCAAGCCACATGCGGAAGTGGCCACGGACGTTTTCCCGGTTTCACGTGCAGTTTAAATTCGGATGAATTCAAGCCTCCTTTCCCTCGTTGACACCCATGCCCACTTGTGCGCGCCGGAGTTCGCTCACGACCTGAGCGCGGTTCTGTCCCGGGCTCGGGCGGCGGGTGTCGCGGCGGTCATCGCGGTCGGCGAAACCCTGGCCGATGCCGACCGCAACCTGGAACTCTCCAGACAGCACCCCATGATCCGGCCGGCAGCCGGGCTTTATCCCACGCTGTTGGAACCCGACCAGGCCGAAGCGCTGCATCGCTTCATTCGACGGAACCGGACGGTGATTGCCGCGATCGGAGAAGTCGGTCTGGACCACTGGGCCGTCAAGGAGGAAGAGGACCGGGAGCTGCAACGGGAGATCTTCAAAGGATTCATCGCGCTGGCGCGCGAGATGGATCTGCCCCTCAACGTGCATTCGCGTTCGGCCGGCCGGGAAACGATCGACCTGCTCATCCAATCCGGTGCGGCCCGGGTTCAATTGCATGCCTTCGACGGCCGCGCATCGACCGCGCTGCCGGCGGTGGAAGCCGGGTACTTCTTTTCCATTCCGCCATCTGTGGTTCGCTCCCGCCAGAAGCAGAAGCTGGTCAAGCAGCTTCCATTGTCATGTTTGCTGGTTGAAACCGACAGCCCGGTGCTCGGACCCGAGCCCGCAGTTCGCAATGAACCGGCAAATCTCGCACTGTCCGTCCAGGCGATCGCCGAAATCAAATCGTTGCCGATTCAGGCCGTGATGGAAGCTGTGGCGGCAAACACCGCCAGACTGTATGCCTGACTCCATGGCAGTGCGTTATGGCTCCGACCTCCTCAGAGGCGCTTGAGATTCCCGCCACGGGCGGCACGTACGCCCTCTTGCTGGCCTGTGCGCACTCCCGGACGCTGCGGATCGGGCGCCTGGGCGATCGCCTGGTCCCCCGGGGCTGGTATATCTACGTCGGCAGCGCTTTCGGTCCCGGCGGGCTGAAGTCCCGCTGCCTCCGCTATTTCCATACGTTGCGCCGGTTGCACTGGCATATCGACTATCTGCGGCGCGCAGCTTCCCTGCAGGACATCTGGTTCACCCTGGATCACGTCCCGCGAGAGCACCTGTGGGCCGAGATGATCGCCGGCTTGCCGGGAGCCGGCATTCCCATTCCCCGTTTCGGCGCGAGCGACTGCCACTGCCGAAGCCATCTCTTTCACTTTGCGTCCAAGCCCGGTTTTGCGATTTTCCGGCAACGGACGCTGCAACAATTACCGACATCGGTTTCGATCATGGCTTTTTCAGCAGCAGCGCCTCGCCAATCGCGCCGCAATGCATTATAGTGGTGCCGCTCGATCGAACCCTGCAACCAGGAGAAAATGCCGATGATCGCCTATTTCGTCCACGACCAGCGCAAAAAACAGGACACCATTTATCTGCCTGATCTGGGTTGCTTCATCCCCGTCGACAAGGCCGCCATGGAGCGCTTTATAGCGGTCAAGCCCGATTTCGCCAGCTGGACGGGCATGCGATGTGCTCATGTCAAGCCCGAAGAGTTCGGTACCGTGGTCGCCACGCGCGACGACCAGGGCGATGTTTGCATTGCCCAAGAGGACCTCTGGCGCGAGCGGATGTTCGCTAATCTGGGCAGCCCGATGGATCGGCTCCAATGACCTTGCCCGGCATCTTACGGCAGGGCCCTTCTTTGACGAAAGTGAAGCAACCATGACGTCGCTCCGCTTGCACGAATTCCTTGATTTCGCGATTCAAACCGCTCATGAGGCCGGCCGCCTGACTCTCGGATATTTTCAAACCGGACTCAAGCCGGACATGAAACCCGATGACACTCCCGTCACCGCAGCCGACCGCAACGCGGAGAAGTTGATCCGGGCGCGCATCGAGAGCCGCTATCCCGGGCATCGCATCGTCGGGGAGGAGTTCGGCGCTCAGGGCGCCGATACCTCCGCACCCTGCTGGTGGATCGACCCCATCGACGGCACCAAGGCCTTTGTGCGCGGCGTCCCGCTCTACGGCGTGCTGCTCGGCCTCGAGATCGAGGGCCGGGTCGCGGTGGGGGCGGCCTATTTCCCAGCCCTCGACGAAATGCTCTGCGCCGCCGACGGCCTCGGCTGCCGCCTGAACGGGCGGCCATGCCGGGTCAGCACCACTCCGACGCTGGCCCGCAGCATCGTTTCTTTCACCAACGCCGCCAGCTTCAAGACCGCCGGGCGGGAGGACGCCTGGCAGCGGATCCTGGCAGCCACCTATCACAGCGTCGGCTGGTCGGACGCATACGGCCACGCCTTGGTCGCCTCCGGCCGGCTGGAACTCATGCTGGACCCGGTGATGAACCCATACGACTGCGGTCCGTTTCCGGTCATTCTCCGGGAGGCCGGCGGCTATTTCGGCGACTGGTCCGGCAATGAAACCATTTACGGCAACGAGGCCATCAGCACCACTCGCGCACTGCTGCCGGAGGTGCTCAACCTGATCCGCGGAAACTGAAGTCCGCTTCGAAATCCGCTGCTGCCCGCAGGGGTCCGAGGGGATGAGAACAATTTGATATTGAAGGGCCGCATAAAACGATATATGAGTTCGACACTTAGTTGCCGCATTCGGAATCAGGGGGGATAGGCTGTCTTAAGTTTCTAACCAAACCAAAAGGAGGAACGTCATGTTAAAAGAGTTCAAAGAGTTTGCCATGCGCGGGAATGTGCTCGACATGGCGG
>CAZEKN010000235.1:0-4176 GCA_964512755.1 uncultured Desulfatibacillum sp.
CCCAGAACAAGTCTGACCTCCATGCGCTTGGTTTCACCGGCGGCTACCCGGCCACCGGCTCGCTCACCGTTTTCACCTTTCGAACGGACTCTCCGCGCGAGTTGCCTGAAGTGCATTATTTCAGACCTTGAGTTCCCTAGTCCTCGCCATAGCGGAAGGAGAGGACTTCAGGTGATCTTGGTTGACGCCAACCTGCTTGTTTATCATCCGTCGGCTAGGGCGGGGCTTCGACGCGGTGGAATCCTTCCGCCAGCCCGAAGGACTCCCCGGCCGCCATCTCCCGGCAGCGCTGGCGCAGCCACTCGACCGGGTCCCCGCGGTTGAACTCGCGGACCTGGCTCGCATGACAGCGCAGGGCGGCGATCTTTAGATCGAAGGTCTGCGTGATGTCGCAGCGGAAGTTGATGTCTTCGGTCCCCCAGAAGTAAAGCTCCCGCACCTTATGGGGCATGAGGCCTTCCGCCAGAAGATCCGCGTAGGCCAGGCGGTCGCGGGCAAAGGGGAAGACGGCATCCAGCACCACCTGGCCGATGATGCGGTGGTCGCGATGCCAGATGTAGCGGCGGTAAGGGTCGGAGGTCATGACGATCGCGGGCCGGAAGGTCCGAATCATTCGCACGATCAGCTTGCGGAATTCGGCGGTGTCTTCTATCCCCTGGTCCGGCTCGCGTAAGAAGGTGACGCTCTGGACGCCCAGTGTCCGCGCCGCGGCACGCTGCTCCTCTTCACGGATTCCGCTGAGCATCTCCGGAGTGAGGGTGGGGTCGGTGGTTCCCTTTTCGCCGCTGGTGCAGATGAGATAGGCCGCCTGCCAGCCTTCGCGAATCCACTTCGCCACCGTGCCGGCGGCGCCGAATTCGGCGTCGTCCGGGTGAGCGGCAATCACCAAGATGTCCACTGGATCCGTCACCGCGCGCCTCCGCTCACGCCGCCGTCTCCGCGCCGCAGCCGCAACAGGCCGTCCGACCGGGTTCGGGATGAAACCCGGCGGCGGCTTTTGGCGTTTTGCCATCAGCTTCGGCCAGGCTTTCGCCATATACCTTCAAAACGTCGGCTGCCACCAAGGACCAGTCGTAATCGGCCGCCGTGCGCCGGATCGACGCCCTGTTCGGCGGCCCGGCGGCCCGATCGCGCAGCACGTCTTCGATTGCGGCTGCCAGGGAAGCAGGGTGAAGGTCTTGGGCCAGTCGACCGTTTACAGGGTCCCGCAGCAGCTGCTCCATCGCCCCCACGCGGGTCGCCGCCACCGGCGTGCCGCAGGCCAGCGCCTCCAAGGCGACCATTCCGAAACTCTCGTAGGACGACGAAAGCGCTAGAAGGTCGGCGGCGCTGTATAACCGGGGAAGCTCGCTTTGCTCGACCCGTCCCCTGAAGTCAACGCGTCCGCCAATGCCGCAGGAGCGGCTCAATTCCATCATCCGCCGGTGCGCCGGATCGTGCTGGCCATCTCCCCCGACGACGATCAGGCGCAATTGGGAGATATGCCCCAGGTGCGCGGCAGCCCAGATCAGCCGATCCAGGCCTTTTTCAGGCGCCAGGCGGCCGACGTAAAGAACGAGTTTTTCTTTCGGACCCACCCCGATTTGCCTTCTGGCGGCGGTTCGATCCACCGGCTGGAACCGATCGAGGTCCACACCGCAGGGGATGACCGTGACCCGGGCTGCGTCGGCGTCATAATGCCGGATCAGATGGTCCCTTTCACGGTCGGAGGTGACCACGATTCGGTCGCTGGCAGCGGCCAGGCTGCGTTCGACGTCCATTCGGACGGCCGATTCGGATTCGGGGCCGCTGACCAGCTTTTTCACGGCGGCCAGGGTGTGGAACGTCGTGAGGTGCGGGGCACCCCACGCTTGACGGGCCCAGAGTCCGACCTGGCCGGAGAGCCAGTAATGGCTGTGGATCACATCATACCTCGCGCCCTCCCGCTCCCGGAAGCGCTCCAGCGCGTGAAAGAATCGAGAAAGATGCGGGTAGAGGACTGTTTTGGGAGCGTCCCCACCCGGCCCAAGATCCAAATGGACGAGGCGCACATTTTCAGAAATCCACAAAACGTCGCCGCATGCAAGGCCGCCGCCGGCGCGCGTGTAGATATCCACGCGATGGCCGCGCAGACCCATGTGCCGCGAGAGCTCACGGATGTAGACGCTCATTCCGCCCGTGTCCTGGGTGCCGAGACGGCCTACGGGGCTGGAGTGTACGCTGATCATGGCGATGGAGTGAGCTGTAGAACGCAAGGTGGCTTCCTCAATTCTCTTCACGCGCCGGACAGTTCGATCCGGCAGCGATAGATCGGCACCGGCTGGCCCCCCAGGTGGTGTTTGTAGGCTTCTTCCCCCTTGAGGAAATCGTATTTGGCAAAACCGCGGGCAATGCCATCCCGAATGCTCAGGATCTTGCACAGAATGCCCGCGCTCAGGTGCGAAAAGCCCGCATCGTAGCCGCTGTTGTATAGATAGCGGGTGCCGCTGAAATCGCAGCACCATACCGCAGCGGTCAGACGCCCGTCAACGGCCAGAAACCCGATCCGCGTTTCCGGCACATACTCCGCAAGCAATCGAAAATAGGCTTCCATCCGGCCGTCCATGAAGGCGGCTTTGTCCGGGCGGTTTTGCCGGAAGAGGGCGAGAAAATCACTCAGCGCCGCGCGGATCGCCGGGGGTTCCTGCACCAGGTAAAATTCGGCCGCCGCAAGGGTTTCCAGCCGTCTCAGCTTGCGCCGCACCTCGTGGCGCTGCTTGCCGGATAACATGCAAAGGTAATCCTCCCAGGTTGCAGGGAGTTCCATCTCAAACAGAACGTCTTCCTCGATAATGGAAACCGTGTATCCCCGTGTACGGGCTTCCGGGACCAGCGCCTGAATGACCACCGAATCGGGCCTCAGCGGGTTTAAATCCAGGCGGCGGATTCCGGTGGCCTTCAAGTGATCCAAAAGAGCATCGCAGAACTCTGTCCGCAGGCCGGCGCTGCAGACCAGATCGAGATGGTCGCAGACGCCGGCATCGCCGATGAGCCTGGCCGTTCCGTCTTCCACGAGCAGCGGTGCGAGGCCGACAAACCTTCCGGCCATCCGCAACGAGCGGATCCGAAGAGAAGCCCGTGGCGCGAAAACTTCCTGCCAGGCGCGCATCCAGCCCGGCAGCACAAAAGGCGCTTCAAACTGGAGCCGGCTTCCGGCCGTTTTCAGGCTCCCGGCCACGCTCGCGAACGTTTCCGCCGTAAAACCGGCCGCCCGGGCCGCCGTAGCGGTTTCGGTGTCGCCCATGCCCCCGATCCTCAATTGGTCCGCCAGCGGGCGCCCGCGTTGGTGTCTTCGACAATGACGCCGGCACGCTGCAAGCAGTCTCGCAGCGCGTCGGCCTCCTCCCAGCGTTTCCTGCGGCGCAAGTCGTCGCGCAGCTTCAGCAGTTCCTTCACGAGCGGGTCCAGACACTCATCGGCGGCGGCGGACCCACTCGACAGAGACGACCCCAGCAGGGCCACCCATTCGCGCAGCAGTTCCCGGGCCTGGGAGATAAACTCTTCGCTTTCCAGGTTGCGGGCCGAGGTCCAGATGATGCGGTCGAGTTCCAGAATAGCGGCTGACATCTCTTCGGCATTGCGGTTCTCCTGCGCGTATTGGAACCGCGATTCGAGGACATGAATGCTGTCCCAAAAGGAGTCCGGCCGGCTTTCCGCCGACGCCGCGGCGCTTCCTCCCGGCGGCGCCGAAACGGTATGCGGAGACGGGGTGTGCCAATTGCCCCTAAAAACATCCAGAGAGATAACAGCGTTTTTTTTGAAAGTCAGTTCGGACCCGCCGCGGCGCAACGTGACGCCGCCGATGCCGCGGATGCAGGCTTCGTTGCGGAGCAGGTCGATGATGCAAGCCGTGTGCTCGTCCATCCCGAGGACATGAACACCTTCCGGCAGCAGCGCCTCGAGGAGTCTAAAACGGGATTCTCCCATGAAGCAGAAGCGGGTGTCATGGGTGCCGCCCTCGGCGTTGTTCCAATGCGGCATCACCACCAGGTTCAGGCCGAAACGCCCCAGCAGATTGAGCCCCGGGACCCAGCGCAGCTCCTCGCCGACCTTGTAGATCTCATAGACTGGAAGGGTGCGTGCACCGACGGTCAGTGCCGCGGCGCTGGCGGCCACCAGGCAGGCGCCGTCCTCGATCCGGCGGGCGAGAATGTCGGG
>CAZEKN010000236.1:0-4139 GCA_964512755.1 uncultured Desulfatibacillum sp.
GCTTGATTTGAGGACATCTTCGGTCAGCGTCGCAAGAACCGCCTCGCGGCGCAGACTAAATCCCAGCGCTTCCATGCGTCCGATCAAACGGCCCTGGCGGTGGCGGACAGCTGCAAGCTGTTTAGCCACCAGGCTCTCGTCCCATCGGAAGCCTGGCCACCCCTTCAATTCATGTATGTAAGTCGCCATTCTCCGCACCTTATGCGGACATAATGCCTTCCATTTTTTACAAAGGCAAGAAATATTTCCGCATAATATGCGGCGATTAAGCGGATTAATCTCCGCAGAAGCGGAATTCATCTACTAGAAAATAGGGAAAGCCCGAATTTGCGGAAGGGATTTGCTATGATCCAGTCGACACGATTTCAAGACCGCTCACTATCGTCAAGAGCGGCATCCACCATCCGATGACAAGTGCCATAGCTTCCCGAACCGCGCCCGTAAATCCAGGAGTGGAAGAGTCACCCGACCAATACCAGCCCATAAAGAGCGACCCTTGCAGGAGCCGCCGGCGAATGCCTTTGAATATGACGATTCTATCGACGGCAACAACCGCCGCCGCCGATACGCCCAGTTGAACCGCTTTTGCGATCAAGTCTCCCGCAACTTGATCGAACCGGCTTTCCGGTTCTCTGGAATCTTCAGTAAACGATGGAATTTAAATCAAGCAAGTTGCACTTCGGCTTCGATTTCAACGGGGATATTGAAGGGGAGTTCGGCCATGCCTACGGCACTGCGCGCGTGCCCGCCTGCTTCTGGGCCGTAGAGTTCCAGGATGAGGTCCGAGAACCCGTTGATCACGGCGGGCTGCCTTCGAGTTATTCGGATGCGACCGCTACCGATCTTCGCCCGGGCCTTGGGTTTGGACACAGGTCCTTGATCCAGTTCCGGATGGTAATTTCCGAATAGGGGCTTCCGTCCGGCTTTCTGGCCTGGCGAACCATCTCGCTGTGGTTGATCATGGCCGCGATGGTGAAATATGGCTGCCTTTCCCATATTCGCTGTGCAATTCCACGACATTTTTCGTTGGTCCTCTGAGCATGCAGCGATCTTGCAGATTTGGTCCCGCTTGGAGGCGTCTCTTCAACACGGCCGGCTTCAGATGGCTTGCGCAGGAATTGATCGACTTCCTCGGCTGGATATCTGGAGTTTATTAGAAAACTGGAAAAACGGCCCACCATGTCCTGTTCTGCCGGCAATTCAAACTCATCCCATTTCGCGGCCCTGATTGATTCGAAGTAAGCCCGGCAACCCTGCAGCCGTTCCTGCAGCGGCTCGATGTCATCATGGATCATTTTCTCTCTTTCAGCTCCGCTATAATTCCATGCAAGTTCATCAAGCCTTGAAAGCTCCTGCTCCAAGTCCGAAATGTGTCGAACCATGACATCGGCGGGGATAATTGGCACCCCCTTGTCATCGTGGGGTGTAAGGCTTTTGGTTATGCACCCTTGAAGTATCTCGACATCTCCCAATTGACCCATTTTCTTGATCTGGCAACCATGAATCCACTCCTGCATTAATCCTCCAATACCGATCATTTTCTGGTCATTTCGCAAATTGAAACGTGTTGCGCAAGTAAAGAATCGTCATCATTAGGATGCGGATTCTTTACATCATTCGTGGCGAGGAACCAACCCCCCCCTGCATCCGTCAGCATCTCCGACTATCCGCATGGAACAGCCCTCGCCCTGCGCTCGAAATTGAATTCCGGCAGTGTGGTCGATGCCGATTGTTTCAGGCGCAGAAATGGAGTCGGTACGGGGACCGGTGTGGCGCGTTTAAATCTTCGGATGATATGCATTATCCGCACGGCTTGGCTAAGGGGGTGAATCGACAGGCATAGGAATCGTTATCAATTTCCAATAGATTACAAGATGATATCAAGAATACCGAGAGAAGTCAATCTGCCCGGTGCGGCCCCGCAGCTGCTTTTCAAGTTCCGCCGACATTACCGGAAACGATGGCAATGGCGGGGGGACTCTATCGGAAGGCGTTCGGAGAAAAAACCTGAATGGAATGTTTGCATTGGGTAGAGGGTCTTTTAATCATTAAAAATTGGTGATAGAAAGTTTCAATTGGTTCCAATCCCCTCGTCCCGGCTGCTTTTCCCCTTTACTCCAGTCCTCGAGACTGGGTTTTTTTTGGGTTATGCCTGACCATCGAACAAGCTGCTTCACGGCGGATCCTACCAAGGCCAACATCCGCGTGATATTCGCCCTCTGGCTCGTGCACTTCACCGGCGACCTGTACGGCTCCTTCGTCAGCCCGCTGCTGCCGGTCTTCGCCGACATGTTTACGCTGAGCCTCGCTCAAGTGGGGCTGCTGGCCGGCATCCACCGTTTCCTGATGTTCATCGTCCAGCCGATTGCGGGCTATTTCGCGGACCACTACCGAACGCGGCTCTTCATTCTCGGCGGGCCGATCCTGTCCCTGGTCTTCATCCCGCTCGTGGGGGTGGCGCCGAGTTTCCTGGCCCTGATTCTGTTCGTCTGTCTGGGTTCGATCGGCCAGTCCATGTTCCACCCGCCGGTGGCCGGCATGATCGCCTCCTATTCCGGCCGGCACTTCAGCTTCTGCATGTCCGTCTTCAATGCGGGCGGCACCCTGGCCTTCGGGGTCGGGCCGATCATCATCACCGCCCTCGTGGCGGCTTATGGTCCAAGCGGCACGCTGCTGTCCATGGCCATCGGGCTGCCGCTCATGGCGATCCTGTTCAAGATAGTGCCGATGCCTCAGGGCGAAGGTCTGACCGCCCACGGGTTCATCGGCTCATTGAAGGAAGCCCTGGGCGGTGCCTGGAAGTCAATCGCCCTGCTCTGGCTGGTGATGGTGCTGCGGGCCTTCGTCAGCCAGGTCTTCGTCACATTCTTCCCCCTGATGTACGCCCGCGAGGGATATTCACTGGTATCGATCGGCGTCGTGACAGCCCTGTTCACGCTCGCCGGCGCGCTCAGCGGGCTGGTGGCCGGCAGCTTGGCCGACCGCACCCGCTACCGGCCGATTTTTATTGTGAGCCATCTGCTCACCGCCCCTGCCCTGCTGCTTTCGCTGTATCTGCGCGATGGGTGGGTCTACCCGTGCTCTTTCTTATCCGGCTTTTTCTCCATGGCGACCCTCCCGCTCGGGGTAGCGCTGGGTCAGCAGCTCGCGCCCCGGGGACGGTCGATGGTCTCCAGCCTGATGATGGGTCTTTCGCTCGGCATCGGCGGCGTGTTGAGCCCTGTCATCGGCAGCCTGGCCGACGTCTTTTCGCTTCCGACGGTCCTGGCCTGGCTGCCGGTCGTGCCGCTGTTGACGGTGCTGTTGTGCCTGCGTCTGCCTGAAAAAGAATAACCGCCGCCCTAATCCACAAAATCGAATCAGGAGGAATCCGGAATCGAGCCCTTGAGCGAGGATCCTTACTGAACCCGCGGCGGCTGTCTCTCAATCTTCGCGCGATCGAATGATCAGCAGGGGCCGGTCGACCCGGTGCAGAACCCCCGCGGCCACGCTGCCGTAAAACACCCGGGCCGTGCCGGTGCGGCCGTGGCTGGCCATGGCGATCAGGCCCACTTTTTCGAGCTCGGCCGTCTCGCAGATGGCATCGACGATGGTGCTGCCGATCACGCGCGGTTCCGCATCGATCCGTTTTTCCTGAAGCTTTTTTTTGAGATCGTTGAGGTAGACCTGCGCCTGCTCCAGCTTGGCGCTGAACGAATCGTTTGTGGGCACGACGACGTCCGCGCTGCTCACGGTCACGATCGGCTCGACCACTCGCAGCAGGATGACTCTGGATCCGAAGGACAAGGCCATCTGCTCCACATGGGGCAGGATTTTTTCGGCCCTGACAGACCCGTCCAATGGAACAAGGATTGTTGCATACATGCCTGCACCTCCTTCCTCTGGCCATGCGCTGCGCCGGGTACAGAAAAACCCGGCAGGGACAAAAAAAGGCCTCTAAAGACGGAACTTCCCCTCAAAAGAGGGCCGGTCTTCGGTGAAACCAGGGGCTCGCTTTCTCCAATTGAGCCGCCAGGCGGAACAGCGTCGCTTCGTCGCCGATGCGCGCCATGAAATGCACGCCGCAGGGCAGGCCGTCGCGCGTCCAGTGCAGCGGAACGGACATCGCCGGCTGGCCGGTGAAGTTGGCCAGCTGCGTG
>CAZEKN010000237.1:0-4094 GCA_964512755.1 uncultured Desulfatibacillum sp.
TGGCAGTCGCCGCCGAAGGCGTCGGTATTGACCTGCACCACCGGAGCGCCGGTGACCGCCAGCCGGTCCGCATCGTGGGTGGTGGACACGTCGCCCACGATCACCGCCGCCCGGATCTCCGGCATGATGCGCTCGAGCGTCCTCTGCAACGTCGTGGTCTTGCCGGATCCCGGTGAGCTCATCATATTGATGACGAAGACCCTTTTGTCGGCGAACCGCCGCCGGTTCTGTTCCGCCATGCGCTCGTTGACGGCCAGCACGCGGGTGACGACCTTGACCTCACGGGTCGATTTATTTCCCTCCACCAATTTCATGGCTTTCCTCTTGAGCGATCTCGATCGAAACGATGTCCAGCTCTCGGCCGGAAAGGATCTCCAGCGCTCCGCTTTGGCAGGCCGTGCAGGTAAAAACCGGCTCGGCGATGGTCCAGCGCACGCCGCAGTCCCTGCAGCGCGCGACCACGGGAGTCTCCTCGATGGCTAGCTCAGCGCCGGCCAGCGCCGTGTCTTTGGAAACGATGTCGAAGCAAAACCGCAGGCTGTCCGCCACCACCGCCGCGAGCTTGCCGATTTTCAAATTGACGCGCTCCACCCGGGCGGAGCGCATGTCCGGTGGGATCGATGCTGTGGCGATGTCGATGATCTGCAGGGCAATGCCCATTTCGTGCATAATAATATAGGTCCTATAGGTCTTATTGGACCTATTGGCCGAACACCTTTTTGCACAGTTCTCCGAATGTGCCCAGATTCTCGCACACGTGGATGCCGGCGGCCTTCATGGCGGCGATTTTGGCCTGCGCGGTGCCGGATCCGCCGCTGATGATGGCGCCCGCATGGCCCATCCGGCGTCCCGGGGGCGCGGTGAGCCCGGCGATGAAGCCGATCACGGGCTTGGTCATTTGAGTCTTGATGAACTCCGCGGCCGTCTCCTCGGCGCTGCCGCCGATCTCACCGACCATGACGACCCCTCGGGTCGCGGGATCCTTTTCAAACGCCGCCAGGCAATCGACAAAGTTGGTGCCGTTAACCGGGTCCCCGCCGATGCCGATGCAGGTCGTCTGGCCAATCCCCTGGTTGGTCAATTGGTGCACCACCTCATAGGTCAAGGTCCCGGAGCGGGATACGACCCCGATCGGCCCTCCGGGTTTGTGGATCGGGGCCGGCATGATCCCGATCTTGGCCTCGCCGGGCGTGATGATGCCCGGGCAGTTGGGTCCGATCAGCCGCACCGGCCGGCCCTCGATGATGTTCTTGACCTTCATCATGTCGAGCACCGGAATGCCCTCCGTGATCGTCACGATCAGGCGGATACCGGCATCGGCCGACTCCATGATGGCATCGGCGGCAAAGGCCGGCGGAACGAAGATCAGACTACAGTCCGCACCGGTTTTTTGCACGGCATCGAGCACCGTATTGAAAACCGGGATGCCGTCCATGTCCTGGCCGGCCTTGCCTGGAGTGACCCCCGCGACGACCTGGGTGCCATAGGCCACGCACTGCCGGGTATGGAACTGACCCTCCTTGCCGGTGATGCCCTGCACAACGACCCGCGTATCTTTGTTTACGAAGATGCTCACGTTCTTCTCCTTATTTCACGATCTCCGCCACCTTCTTCGCCGCATCTTTGAGGTCCGCGGCCGTGATCAGGTTCAGGCCCGATTCGGCCAGGATGCGCCGGCCCTCCTCGACGTTGGTGCCTTCCATCCGCACGACCACCGGCACCTGGATCCCCGTCTTGGTTGCCGCCTCGACTACTCCTTTGGCGAGCGTGTCGCAGCGCAGGATGCCGCCGAAAATGTTGATCAGGATCCCCTTCACGTTCCGGTCGGAGAGAATGATGCGAAACCCGTTTTCAACCATCTCGGCGTTGGCCCCGCCGCCGACATCCAGGAAATTGGCGGGTTCGGCCCCGGCGAGCTTGATGATGTCCATGGTCGCCATGGCGAGACCCGCACCGTTCACCATATTGCCGACATTGCCGTCCAGGTTGATGTAATTCAGGTTGAACCTGGAAGCTTCGACCTCCAGGGGGTTCTCCTCGTCAAGATCGCGGAACTCGAGAATATCCTTGTGGCGGAAGAGCGCGTTGTCGTCGAAGTTGACCTTGGCGTCGAGGGCGATAACCGCCTCTTCGGCCGTGATGACGAGCGGATTGATCTCCACGAGCGAGCAGTCGTATTCCACGAACAGCCGGTAGAGGTTCTGGATCATGGGCGTAAAGCTCTTGACCGCTGCCGGCGGCAGATTGAGGCCGAAGGCGAGCTGCCGGCAGTGGTAGCCCTGAAGCCCGAGCAGCGGATTGACGAAAACCTTGATGATCTTCTCCGGAGTTTTGGCAGCCACTTCCTCGATGTCCATGCCGCCGGCCTCGCTGGCCATAATCACGATTTTGGCCGTCGATCGGTCGGGGATGATGCTGAGGTAAAGTTCCTTGGCGATGTTCAACCCCTGCTCCACCAGCAGCTTGCGCACCAAGCGTCCCTCGGGGCCGGTCTGGTGGGTGACGAGCGTCATACCGAGAATCTGGCCGGCCGCCTGTTTGACATCCTCCGCCGAGCGAGCCAATTTTACTCCGCCGCCTTTGCCACGCCCGCCGGCATGGATTTGGGCCTTGACGACCACCGGCCAACCGTCCAGACCGGCCGCGACCTTTTGGGCCTCGTCGACGTTGAAGGCGACCCCACCCCTGGGCACGGGGATGCGGTATTTCTTGAACAGCTCCTTTGCCTGATATTCGTGGATTTTCATCGTCCTATCCCACCACCGCCAGAACGTCGCCTTTCTTCACCGAATCGCCGCTGCTGAAGCCCAAGGCTTTGACGGTGCCGCTCGCCGGCGCCGGCAAGGCGTTTTCCATCTTCATGGCTTCCAGAACCAGCAGGGTCTCGCCCTCCTTCACCGAATCGCCGACATTCTTCAGGTATTTCACGATCATCCCCGGCATGGGTGCCAGGAGGGGAGATCCCTTGGTGTCCGCCGGTGCCTTGGGCGCCTCGGCCTTGGGGGCTTCCGGGGCCGCGGCGGGTGCGGGGGCCGGAGCCGGGGCAGCCACCGGCGCCGGGGCGGGCATGGCCACCGCTGCCGCCATCGGACGGGCATAGTTCACCAGGGGAGTGCCGCCGACGGCATCCACTCCGACCTCGAAATACTCGCCGTCCACGAACACGTTGAACTTGCGCAACTGGTCGCTCGGCGCCGGTGCCTTCTTCTGAGGCTTTTCCACCAGCAGGCCGGCCTTGGCCTTGCGGACCAGGTCGTCCGCGGCGCGGACCTCTTCCATCGTGCGTGCCTTGGTATCGGCCGGCGGGGCCTCCTTGCCGTACTTCCACTTGAGAAACTTCAGGCCGGTGACCGGATACAGCGCGTAAATCAGAACATCGTCGATGTCCTTGGCGAGGCCCTTGGTGGCCTCCTTGGCCTTCTCCAGTTCGGGATCAAGCACCGAGGCCGCGCGGGCCGTAATGGGCTTCTCCCCGCGCGCATAGCCCTTGAGGGCCTTCTTCTGCACGTCCGAGTTGATGGGAACGGCGGTCTTGCCGTACAGACCGTAGCACAGGTCCTTGACCTGGTCGGTGATCCGTTTGTAGCGCTCGTCCTTGGTGTCGAAGAGCACGTTCATGACGGTCTGAACCCCCACGATCTGGCTGGTGGGGGTGACGAGCGGAATCTGGCCGAGATCCTTGCGCACCCTCGGCAGCTCGGCGAACACGTCGTCGATGCGCTCCACGGCGTCCATCTCCTTGAGCTGGTTGACCAGGTTGGAGAGCATACCGCCCGGAGTCTGGTGCAGCAGGACGTTGATGTCGATAATCGACATTTTGGTGTCGTCGAGCAGGTGCTTGTACTTGGGCATGACTTCCTTCTCGAGCACGTCGTTGATCTTGGCCAGCAGCTTGATGTCGAAGCCGGTGTCGCGGTTGGTGCCGAGCAGCGCCATGACCAGCGGCTCGATGGCGGCGTGGGCCGTACGGTAGGCATAGGGCGCCATCACCGTGTCGATGATGTCGACTCCCGCCTCGACCGCCTTGAGCATGGACAGGGCCGACATGCCCGAGGTGAAGTGGCTGTGGAGATGGATCGGCGGCTTGACGGCTT
>CAZEKN010000238.1:0-4069 GCA_964512755.1 uncultured Desulfatibacillum sp.
GGTGGCCTGCGTCATCGTCGAGCCGGTGGCCGGCAACATGGGCCTGGTGGCGCCCGTCAAGGGCTTCCTGCAGAGCCTGCGCAAGCTCACGGCGCAATACGGGGCCTTGTTGATCTTCGACGAGGTCATGACCGGGTTCCGGGTGGCTTACGGCGGGGCCCAGAGCCTTTACCGCATCCAGCCGGATCTCTCCTGCTTCGGCAAGATCATCGGCGGCGGACTGCCGGTGGGGGCCTATGGCGGCCGCCGCAAGATCATGTCGCATGTCGCTCCCCAGGGGCCGGTCTACCAGGCCGGGACCCTGTCCGGCAACCCGCTGGCCATGGCGGCCGGCATCGCCACCCTGACGCAGCTCCGGAAAAAGGGCTTCTACGAGAAACTCGAAAAGCAGAGCGCGCGGCTCTGCACCGGTCTTGCCGCGGCCGCCGCCCGGTCCGACGTTCCGGTGCAGGTCGACCACGTGGGCTCGATGCTCGGCATGTTCTTCTGCGCCGATCCGGTCCGAAGCATCGCAGACGCCAAGAAGAGCGACCTGGCGCTCTTTTCGAAATTCTACCAGGGGATGCGCCGCGAGGGCGTTTACATCGCCCCCTCCCAGTTCGAAGCGCTCTTCCTGTCATCGGCGCACACCGCCGAGCACATCGACCGTACCGTGCGGGCGGCGGAAAAAGTCCTCAAACGGCTCCGTAAATAGCCCCATCTCTCTGGGTTGCGCATGGTCCCGCCGCGAGTCGGATTCGCCTCGCGCGGCGGGTTTCGCCGCCTTGATTCGGGACTTTTAGCGCAGCCATTTCTTTTATTCAACGCTGCACGGAATGGTATTTATTTTTTGACGCAATGGACGTGAACCAGAATTTTATCCCCGCAGCGGTGCGGCGGATCCACCTGATTGCCGTGTGCGGAACCGCCATGGGCGCCTTGGCGTGCATGCTTAAGGATCTGGGTTACGAGGTCACCGGCTCGGACCAGAAGGTCTACCCGCCCATGAGCCATTTCCTGGCCGCTCGGAGCATCCCGGTCCTGGACGGCTACCGGGCCGAGCACCTGGCGGACGAACCGGATCTCGTGGTGGTGGGCAATGCCGTGCCGCGCACCAACCCCGAGGCGGTTGAATGCGAGCGGCGCGGCCTGCCTTACTGTTCCATGCCCCAGGCCGTCAACCGGTTCGTGGCGGCCGGCCGGCGGGCGTTGATGGTCGTCGGCACCCACGGGAAGACCACGACCTCTGCTCTGCTGACCTGGGTTCTGCAGACGGCCGGCCGCGATCCCTCATTCGTGATCGGCGGCATCCTCAAGGATTTCGACAGCAACTATCGCTTGGGCTGCGGCCCCGACATCGTGATCGAGGGCGACGAATACGACACCGCCTTTTTCGACAAGGGTCCCAAGTTCCGGCACTACCGGCCCGCCGCCACGGTGCTGACCAGCATCGAATTCGACCATGCCGATATCTACCGGGACCTCGATCACGTCCAGAGCGCCTTCCGGGGCCTGGTGGCCGGGCTCGATCGCCAAAGCCTGCTGGTGGCTTGCGACCGGGATGCGGCCATCGATGCGGTGATCGCCGGCGCTGCTGCGACCGTGCAGCGCTATGGCTGCGAGACCGGTTCCGACTGGCGCCTGGGACCGGTTACGGTCAACCCGCCGTGGACGTCTTTTGGGGTGCTGCGACCGGAAGGGATTTTCGGCCGCTTCCGTACGCGTATGATCGGCCGGCACAACCTGTTGAACGCCCTATCCGTCATCGCGGTCGCCGAGCACCTGGGGATAGCGGCTGCGGCCGTGGCCGAAGCGCTGGAAAGCTTCCAGGGGGTCCAGCGCCGCCAGGAGATCCGGGGTGAGAAGCGCGGCATCATCGTCATGGACGACTTCGCGCACCACCCGACGGCCGTGCGCGAAACCATTGCGGCGGTCCGATCGTCTTACCCCGGGCGAAGGCTCATCGCCGTCTTCGAACCGCGCACGAACTCGAGCATGCGCAAGGTGTTTCAGCCGGTCTACCCCCAGTCTTTCGAGGGTGCGGACCGGGTCTGCATCCGCAGGCCGTCGATGCTGGAGAAGGTGCCGGAGGCCGAGCGCTTCTCGGCCGAGGCCCTGGTGGCCGATCTTCAGCGGCAGGGACGGGATGCCGCGTTTTTCCCCGATACCGAGAGCATCATCGCATCCATCGTCGACACCGGACGGAGCGGCGATGTCGTGCTGATCATGTCCAACGGCGGCTTCGACAACATCCACGAACGGCTGCTTAACGCGCTTTAACTGCACTCGATATGGAACTCACCATCCTGATGCCCTGTCTGAACGAGGCCGAAACGGTCGGAACCTGCATCGACAAGGCGCTCGCATTCCTGCGCCGCGCCGGGGTGGACGGGGAAGTGCTCGTCGCCGACAACGGCAGCAGCGACGGATCGCCTGCTGTTGCCGAGTCCCGTGGAGCGCGGGTCGTGCCGGTCCGCGAGCGGGGCTACGGTGCGGCGCTGAGCGGCGGGATCGCGGCCGCCCGGGGGCGTTACATCGTCATGGGCGACGCCGACGACAGCTACGATTTCTCCCGGCTGGAAGGCTTTCTAGAAGAACTGCGCAACGGGGCGGACGTGGTTATGGGCAACCGCTTCAAGGGGGGCATCCAGGCGGGGGCGATGCCGGCGCTGCACCGCTGGCTGGGTAATCCGTTGCTCAGCTATATCGGGCGGCGGCTGTTCCGGATCCAGGTCAACGATTTCCACTGTGGTCTGCGCGGCGTCAATGCCCAATCGATCCGAGCTCTCAACCTGCGCACCCCGGGCATGGAGTACGCCAGCGAGATGGTGGTGCGCGCGGCCCTGGAGGGCTTGAAAGTGGTGGAGGTGCCAACGACCCTCTGGCCGGACGGCCGTTCGCGGCCGCCGCATCTGCGCACCTGGCGGGACGGCTGGCGGCACCTCAAGTTCATGCTGACCTATTCCCCGCGCTGGCTCTTTCTCTACCCCGGCATCGGCTTTCTGGCGCTGGGCCTGATCCTCACCAGCCTGCTGTTCCCGGGCCCTTTGCAACTGGGCGAAATCGGCCTGGAGAACAAGACTTTCATGGCCGGATGCCTGTGCCTGCTGGTGGGGGTGCAGAGCATTGCCTTTTCGCTGCTGGTCCGGCGTTACGCGTCGCGGCAGGGGTACCTGCCGCGTCACCGGCGCTACGCGAATTTTCTCGACAACCTGACGATGGAGCGGTTGGCCATGGTGGCGCTCATCCTCTTTTTGATCGGGGGTGGCGGCGTCGCCTGGTGCTTTTTCAAGTGGTGGGGCGCTTTTTTCGGCCCCTTCGACAGCCCCGTCGCGACCCGGCTGATGGTCTTTTCGATTTCCATTCTATCCGCCGCCACCCAGATCCTGCTCGCTGCTTTTCTCGGCGCCATCATGGATGTCGGAAAAGAAATAAAGGACCAGTGATCGGCTGAGACCCCAAGGCCCCCTTGCATGTCAAGTCAAAGGTACGAACGACTGAACTGGCGGCTCCCGGAGTGGGCGGCGTTTGCCCTGGTTTCCGGGTTGTTGCTGCTGCCGTCCTTCGTAAACGGATTTCCGTTCCTGTTTCCGGATTCCTGGGGATACTCCGGGGCCTGCCCGGATGAGATGCGCAGCCCGGTGCTGGGCTGCAGCATGCGGCCGGTTACATGGCTCGGCGGAAACTGGGCATATGCCGTCGCCCAATCGGCGGCCGCCGCCGCTGCGATCGTTCTGCTCTGGTCGCGAGTCCTGAAGCGGCGGTCCACCGCCGCGCTGCTGATCGCGGTGATCGCTTCGGGGGTGGGCTTGTTTTCCGGCTGGGTCATGGCGGACGTGTGGACGCTGGTGGGCTTTATTTGCCTGTTTGTGATCGCCGTCGGCCATTTTCATCCGATCGTGGCAGGGGGGCTTGCCTTTGCCTGCGGCGTTCATTTCGGCAACTTCCCCACGTTCGGCGCTACGGCCCTGGCGCTGCTGCCCATCGTTCCCGCCCGGCGGAGGTACATCGTCCGGGTCGGGTTGTGTATTGTGGGTGCCGCGGCCCTGGTCGTGAGCGCGGCAGTCGCAAAGTCCGGGGTGGCTGAAAT
>CAZEKN010000239.1:0-4039 GCA_964512755.1 uncultured Desulfatibacillum sp.
CCACGACAGCCGCCCATATCACTGCCAACATCAGCTTGTACATATCCGTTCCTCGTGGCATGTGCCGGGAAAAGTGGAAGATCCACTTACAAGCTAACGCGCCAACCGCGCAAATGCAATCCCGTCAATAGGGCAGCCGTGCGAGGGACTTCAGGATGAGCGTCAGACCCATGGCGAACATGCCCATCAAGCCCATGCCGCAGGAAAAGCCGGCCAGCAACACCGGGCTGTACTGCCCCCACATGGCGCCGTACCGCCGCCGGAAAAAATACCGGCCGAGCAGCGCCCCGGCCACTTCCAGCAGGAGCCCGTGGGGCGTACTCTGGCCCAGGCCGCGCACCAGGCCGTAGACCAGCATCACCGGCAGCCCGAACAGGGTGAGCAGGATATAGATGATGACCCCGAGCAGGGTCCCGGCCCCCACGTAAATCCAGTTCAGCGCCTGGAAGAACAGCGAGTTGCCCTCCAGGGTGGATGTCTGCATGAGCAAGGTGTTCAGGGCCTGAAGGTGCCACAACTCCTGGGCGAACGGATAGGCGCTGGAGGGGATCGGCGCCAGCTGCCAGATGAATTGCGAGAACAACAGGCTGGCGATCATCACCACCGGGAAGACCACGATTTCGGACTTGATGATGCCCCGGATGCTGGTACCGGTCAGTTCGATTTCACGGAAGCTCACCGTAGCGCTGCCGTAGTTGTGGATGGGAATGGGGGCGTACCAGATTTCGATCCCCTGATACCCGAAGTATTTCGCTCCGGCGATAAAGCTCGCCTCGCGCACGAGCGGCAGGCTCACGAACTGGCCGGCGATGCCCTCCATCCGCGCGGTGATGTAGGAAATGACCGGTGTGTAGAGAAAGCCGTAGACCAAGAAGAAGACCACCGGAAAATTGGGCACCAGCCAGACGCAGAGCAGCACATAGGAAACGGTCGAAAAGACGTAGATGCCGATCGACAGCCAGAAGTTGATGTCGCCCCGCCCCGGCGGCGGCCGGAAAAGATCGCTCAGACGGCCGCGGTCGTCGGTCCGCCCGCCGGCGAAGGATCGCGCCACATGCCAGATGCCGACCAGGCCGATGGCCAGCCCCAGGCCGATGCCGAAGCTCAGGTAAAAATCGAAGTTATTGGCGAAAACCGTTTCCACGGTCCGCATCCCGGGGTGCCAACGGTGAAGAATCCCGTGCCGGTAGAGGATAGGGTTGGCGATGAGGGTGATGACGAGCCCCCCCAGGCCGCCCATGACCGCCCAGAAGGGCAGGACCATGCCGATGAACACCAGCCCGAGGTCGAGTTGAATGCCCGTGGCCACGGCCGGAAGCCAGTCCTCGGTGTGCCCGGTGAGCTCGATCCACGGAATCGGAATCGGGCGGATCGGCTCCATCAAAACCAGACCGGACAGCGCCGGCAGCAGCACATAGACCGCGCCGAACACCAGGCCGATGACGCCGCCGATGGAAAACACCCGCCACTTCCAACTCGTTTCGCGCTCTTCGGCGGACTCGGCCAGCGCCATGGTTCCCAGGGCGGCCACCGGCGCCATGGGAAACGGCAGTTTCTCGACGTCGGAGGTGATGCGATAGAGTGCATACCCCAGGCCGAACTGGTCCACGCGGGTGATGATCTGGGTGCCGATCAGCAGCAGGATCGGAATCAGCCAGTCGCGGTGAAAGAGCGTGCGCTCGACCAGGGCCGAAGATTCCAGCGAAGGCGCCACCCACGTTGGAATGAATTCGGCCACTCCCAGCATGCGCGCCGCATCGGACTGCACCAGATACTGGTTCCACAATAGACCCTGGAACGGCGTATGCAGCGCCGCGCCGGCCATGTAATACAGCAGGAAGATTTCCTGCTGCTTCAGGTCGCTGTAAGAGCGCTTGGCCAGCTCAGCAAAGAGGATGATGGTGACCCAGCGCGCCGCCGGCCCGATGCCGGTGCCGATCACCAGCTGCAGGTACATGCTGCCGGGCATCATCAGGAACCCGATGAAGATCGCCCCGACGATCGTCTTCCAGTCGAAGCCTTCCTCGAAATGCGTCGGCGCCTTCAGCAGGTCCCGGTATTCTTGGAGTTCCCGATCTTCTTTCATTTTCTAATCCGGCAGCACCGCGTAGCTAGCATAGCTGAACAGCCCGTAGATGGCCCAGCTGCCGGCCATGAAGAAATCGCCGATGATCAATCCGATGAAGAAAAACCGCAGGTTCTTGAACAACGCCGTCCCCCCGTAGCGCATGCACAATGCGTTGCAGGCCCACCCCAAGAAGAAGCTGAACCACAGCGTCCACATGGCGGAGCTGTACGTCGTCAGGTATCCGATGGGATGAATCGGCCACCAGTAGAAGCGATGGTAACAGACTACCAGGGCCAGCATGACGGCCGCGCCGCAGGCTATGAAAATCAACACCCAGTTGCGGGGCTCCGTCGGGGATTCCACCAACTCGAATATGTTCTCGTAGACGGCGACGGAGGTGCGCGTCGCCCATTCCATCTCCAGCTCGCGCGCGCCGAATTTATAAGCGACCGCCAGCATCGCCACGAAGGACACGCCGACTCCGGCCACCAGGGCGAGCGCCATGGCCACCGCGATCCGCCGGTTGTTGCGCACCCCGTCCGTCACCTTGCGCGCGTGTAGCAGCGCCGGCATCAGGGCCTCGCGCAAGTCCAGGAAAAGCACTTTCTGGGTCACGGCGGCGACCACCAGGCCGACCGGGGTCAAAAAGCGCGATCCGAAAAACGCGATCAGGGCGTCCAGGGGGGCGGCGGTGAGCGTAAAATAGGTGATCCCGCCCTGACAGATGATCCGGACGGCCACCAGGGTGAACACGAAAAAGGCGACCAGCACCAGAACCGCAGCGCCGATCGAGAGGCCGTAATGATGGCACCATGCAATGAGGCCGACGCTGCCGGCCGCAAACCCCCAGAACGCGGGCTGCGTGGTGATCCACTCGGTTTGGGGATCCGCGTCCTTGCGACGGCCGAAGGCTTTCAGGAAAATGTCCAGAAAGTGAAACCGCGCCAGCCAGGCGAGAAAAAGAAAAAAGACCAGGTAGGCGCCGACGGTCTGCATCTCCTCGGGGCGCGCGAGCGTCGAACCGAAGGTCACCCCCAGGACCGCCCCCGGGATGTTGATCCCCAGCACGCTCAGCAGGCCGGTCAGCAGCGCTCCGGCCAGGAAAAAGAACCAGAGCGAAAACGAGACCGGTTTCGCGGTCAGAAACGCAAAGCCGATGAACGCCGGATAGATGTAGATCTTCAACTTGGTGAATCCGGAGAACAGGCCGGCCTTCGGAAAGAACTTCCCGGCAAGAACCAGGGTGGGGATCGAAGGAATGGAGGGGTTGTAGAAACTCAGCCCGTTGATCAGGTGCAGGGCGACCGGCACGAGCAGGCCGGCCAGCAGATAACGGTGCGTCAGGAACGCCCCGAGCCGGTCCTCGTCGAGCGCTTCCTGCATCAGAATCGGCACGCGTAACAAGGGGAAATTCATGCGCTCATTGTAAAGCGGCTGCCGGCTCAACAGACTGACGACGCAGATCATCAGGAAATAGCAGAGCAGGATGAACCCGGTCCATTCCAGCAGCGGGCCGGCCCAGGCGGACCAGGGAATCCGCTGCACCACCTCGATCCAGTCCATCTGCCGGGCACCGGAAATTCCATTGTAGAATCCGTCCATGGCCTCGCGGCTGGCCGGGTACCAGCCCTTCGGCAACAAGGGCTGAAGGACTTCCTCCCAGCGGTTTTCCACGGTGGCGAAGTGGTAGGGAGTGGTTAGGTTGATGAAAAAGGTGCGCGCCAACCCCGTCCATGCAACCCCCGACAGCAGCACCATGAACGCCCACATGACCAGCAGCTCCCGGCCGGTTAAAAGGCGCCGGCCCCGGAACACCGCGCGCAGCCCGGCCGTCAGGATCATCATCCAGATGAGGAGGTAGAAAGGTGCCAGCGGAAAATGGCCGCCGCCGAGCGGCGTTCCCTTGAGATAGGCGTTGTTGAAGGGGGTGACCAGACAGATCACGAGGGCCAGCAGCGCGCCGATGAGCAC
>CAZEKN010000240.1:0-4022 GCA_964512755.1 uncultured Desulfatibacillum sp.
CCTGTCGGCTGGCATTTCTTCGGCGGCGGAACCCTCATTCTGGGGAGCGCGGCCGCCATCCAAGTGGAGCAGGCGCTGCACGGAAGAAACCTTTCAGCACATGGTAAGAACGGCCCGGCGGGCGTCCCCAATGAAAAAGGGCAGAGTCCTTATTAGGCCCTGCCCCGTTCATCCGGCGAATGAGAGTACCCGGCAACCACTGCAAACGCGCAGCGCCGAATCCAAAGAATCGACATCAACGATTTCAAACAAAAAGAAAGGGATGCTCGGGCCGCCCGTCAGTTCTGTCGCAAACCGACCATATCCTCGATCCGCCGGGTCACTTCGGGTGCGAGGCCCAGCCCGGCTGCCAGTTTGTCCAAATATTGCTTCTCGGTCGGGGTATCCACCTCGATCGCCAGCAGGGATGCCGCGTAGATCTGCGCTGCCAGCGCGGGCGTGCCCTTGACCGCGGCAACCAGGGCCGGGGTGTCTATCGGCTTTTGCATTTCGGCCATAACATACTGCTGGCCTTCCTCAGCCATGCCCGTTTCCTTCAGCTTGCCCACGATGCGCTGGATCTCGCCTCGGTCGATCTGCCCGTCGGCCTTGGCGGCGTTGATCATGGCTTTCAGCACGATCTCTGAATGATGCTCAAGCTCCTGCCGCTCGGCTTCGGACTGAGGTTCCACGAGCCCCAGCGGCACCTCGGAGGGTTGGCTGCCGGCACCCTTCAAGGCCTGATAAGCCATGGTGCCGAGAAGAGCCATGACCCCGCCGCCCAGGGCGCCGCCCAACGATTTGCCACCACCCCCCAGAAGCGCGCCGGCCAGCGCACCGAGTCCGCCCAGCGCCAGATTCTGCTTGCCGCCCACGGCGTTGCCGGCATCGTTCAGCACGTTGCCGAGGATGCCCCCCAGGCCACCGGAGCCGGATCCGCCGCCGAGCGTCTGCGAAAGAATCGATCCCAGTCCGCCCCCCTGCGGGGACTGGCCGCCCAGCATCCCGGCCAGGCTTTCCAAAAGGCCGCCTCCGCCTCCGCCGCCCAGCGCATTTTTCATTCGGTTTCCGGAAGATGGACTCATCCCGGACTGCATCATGGCTCCCAACAGATCGGTGATATTCATGGTCGTCCTCCTATACGGCTTCAGATCGAGCCCCCCTGCGCTCGGCATGGTGCGGGCGCGCACGGTGAAAGGTCACTGTCGAATCACCCCAGAGGGATACGGATTTTCTGGCCCGGGAAGATCTTGTTGGGGTCCTTGATGACCTCCCGGTTGGCTTCGAAAATCCGGGGATAGTCGTTCGCCTTGCCGTAGAACTGCTTGGCGATGGCTGACAATGTATCCCCTTTTTTGATGATGTAGTACTCGACCTTGGCCTGAACCGGGGGTGCCTGCATTTTGTCGGTCTGCACGTCCGAAACCCCCTGCACGTTGCCGGCCATGAGCACGGCCTTTTCCATCGCCTCGGGGCTGGCGGCCGTGCCGGAGAGGGAAACGACGCCATCCTTGAACTCCACCCCCAGCCCTTCGATCCCCGGGTTCATCTCTTCAATGTGTTTCTTGATCTTTTCAGCCGCTTCTTCGTCGCGGCTGAATAGCTTGTGGCCGATTTCCTTTACAAAATCGAACAGTCCCATCTGGTCCTCCTTCTGTCGGCTCGTTCCGACGTTTTGGTGCTCTTGATTCCGCGATGGTCATCATGTCCTCTGATCGACACCCCGTATGACCGCTATCTGACATCTGACGTGCAGTGCGCACAGCGGGTCGCCTTGATCGGGATTGGCGAAAGGCAGCGCCAGCCGCTTTGGCAGCCTCCACACTCGGAAAACTCTGGCCGCTGAGATTGATAAAGAGATTGGAAAAGTCGACTTTGCGGAGAAGCAAGCCGACCGGAGGCATCCGGACGTCCGCCACGAAAGAAGAAATGATCTTGCCGAAGGCCGCGCCGATGATGATGCCACCGCCATGTCGAGCACGTTTCGGCGCATGGCAAATTCTTTAAATTCCTTGAACATGCCCATATTCTTTTTTTGTTTATTATGCAAATAATATGTGTTGCTGTGCTGTTGGCGGCTATAACTGCTTTCACATTCCCCCTGCGGGCGCGGGCATGATGGAGGATCGATGAGTTGGCTAAAATGCTTGCTTAATAACGGCGCGCTTTTCATCGCTGTATTATCGGCAATCGGCTGCCAGATGGAAAACATCGGAGGCCTTGAGCGCAGCCCAGAGGTAACCGCAGCGTTCGAGGCCTTCCGGGTTCCATCCGACTATCGTTATTACTTTCTGAACCAGGAGAACAACCCCTTTGGAGTGGCGGGACTGAAAAGCGGCTACGTGCTGGAGGACCCGGACTGGCGAAGCGTCGACCCGGCATCGCCGGCTTTCAGAAAAGTTGTGGATCTGGTCAAGGGCTTCCCGGCACAGGGCGGCTTCTCAGAAGGTTTTTTAATTCTCGACCCTCAGAAGAACCCGATCGGGATTTGGTATTCGAGCCTGGGCGCCGGGATCAGCATAGACCCCAACACCAAACGCGTGATGATCACGACCGCAAGGCCCTGGCTGCAGCAATAACGTTCTTCATTCTTAAATCGCCGACCGGGTTTTCAATTAAAAAAGGGCAAAGCCCTTTTTAGGCCCTGCCCCGTTCACTCCGGCGGACGAGGTTACCCGGCGACATCGATTCCGGGGTCGCATCCCAGGTTGGTCTTGTTCTCACACTCGAAATTGTGATGGCGCGTATCGACGTGCCCTCTCTCTCTTTCCTCTTCGGACTCAACGTAGCTCTGTTCGCGATTATGGGATTGGGATTGGGCTTGGGCTTGGCCCTTGTTTTTCATTTTTGGATACCTCCGTTTTTTTAGCGCGGCGTTTCGATTCTGACCGCATATTATACACGGGAAGGTGGGGATTTTTATCCTTTGGCGCAAGGGGCGATGGTCGGTTTTTTTAAAGGGAGTGATAAATACCGCCTAAAGCACCGATAGACAAAGGCCGATCATTATTTCCGTATGATTTCCAAATTTGCGATATCCGCTCTCCGTTTATCGCTGATCGGTGCGCTGGTGTTCACGGCCGGCGGCGGATCGGCGCGTGCAACCGGGGCATCGGCGTGGTCCAGTTCCGACCCGTTGGGCATCCCTTACGAAATGAGGCTGCAGCAATTCGAAAAAGGCAACCTGGTCCGCAACCCGTCGTTCGAACAGCCAGGACCCCAAGCCGGAACAACGGATCCTTACGACATGCCGGATGGATGGGAAAAGGTCGGCCGGCAGGTGGAATGGATCGACACGGAGAACGGCAGTGCTCCCGATGAAGTCCACCACGGCCGACGCGCCATCAAAATCCACCGCGCCCACGCCGGGGAGATGGACGATGCGGAGGGCGTCATCAGCGCCTACATCCCGGTCATTACCGGCAACTACGACTTCACCTATGCGGTCCGATTGAAGCAGGTGACCGGCAACCGACACCGTTTAGGCGGCCGGCTGGGCGATGCCGTATCGATTCGGGTTTATTTTTTCGATGCCCAAAAAAAACCTTTGGATTCCGCCGCCGTGAACCCGGTCGGCAGGAGCCGGATCGATACATCCGATAAGAGCTACACGTTCGCCAACTACTGGTCGGTCGAGGACTTCGATTGGGCGCGCGTGCGTGCCCGCACCTATAATTACCCGTTCTCGGAAGGCGATCTCCCCGACGGGACGTGTTATGTGCGCCTGTTTTTGGGCCTGAAGGGCACCGGCACCATGTGGGTGGACGATGTGGTTTTCCGATACTCGAAGTGGAATTTCAGCGCGCTGGAGCGGCTGACGCCCTATTTCGACCGTCCGCTGTCCCAACGGGAGCGCCTGACTCCCACCCCCCGGGAGGTCCGGCCGGTTCGCGAGGTTGCCTACCTCGACCCCGGCGGTGCGGATGGCATAGCCCCCTTGATCGTGCTTCCGGACAACCCGGCGCCCGCCGACCGGAGAGCCGCTCATCTGCTTCAGGAGAAACTCAATTCATCGTTGTCCCGGGTGAATCCCACCGGCATCC
>CAZEKN010000241.1:0-4009 GCA_964512755.1 uncultured Desulfatibacillum sp.
TTGTTCTTCTTGATCTCCCCGGCCTTCCAGGCGCTGCCGTAGACCGTGCCCACCACCTCGGCTCCGATGAAATTGAAAGCGTCCTGGAAGGTGCGAAGGGCGTTTACCGCCCCGGACGCGAACGGATCGGCGTCGGCATACGCCAGGGCGACGGCGAATTTCTTACCTGCCAGTGCGTAGCCGTCGTCGCCGCCCAGGGCGTACCACCGGTCCATGAAGAGTTTGGTCTGGGCCGAAACGGTGAACCAATAGATGGGGCTGGCGATCACGATGCCGTCGGCCGCCTTGATCTTGGGGTAAAGCGCCTTCATGTCGTCCTTGATGATGCAATCCTTCTTCAGCTTTTTGCGGCAGGCGTCGCAAGCCGTGCAGGGCTGGATGTTGAGGCCCTGAAGAAAGACGGTCTCCACTTTCGCGCCGTCTTTTTTGGCGCCGGCGGCGACCTGTTTGGCCAAAGCGGCGCTGTTGCCGTTCCGGCGGGGGCTTCCGATGACAACCAGTATGTTTCTCGCCATGATCCTCCTCCTTTATTTTGTTAAGCCACTATTATCATTAGCCGAGAGCCATTGAAATGACAACGGGTGCAGCCACCCGGCCGTTTCAGGCTTAAGCATTGCCTTGATTGTGTCGATGATAAATGAGTGGTATCATATGTATTCATTGTGAATTTATGCTGACTTTCACGGCGCCATTAAAATGCCTATATTTTTCATAAAGTTACGCCGGGTCATCGGACAATTGAGCGCCTCGGTCAAGACTTTTTTCGATAAGCGCTACTCCCGCTGCGATATCGATCCGGCCACGGACGGACTGACCTACTGGCGTGAGCGCATCCTCTTCTCAGTGCTCGCGGCCAGCACCTGCTTCTGCCTGATCGCCCTGGTTCCCGCTCTTTACATGGCTATCGGCGAAAACCTCTGGCTGCTGGCTATTTTCGATATTCTCGCATTTATAGGCTGCGGCAGCCTGCTGTTCTTCTACCGAATCCGGCTTGCCATCCGCGCGGGGGTCACCCTGCTGATCACGTTTCTGGTCGGTCTTTTCATCATCGCCCAGGCCGGATTCCTGAGCGGCGGACCGGCCTGGCTGTTTTGTTTCGCCGTGTTGTCCGGCGTTTTACTGGGGCTGCGGGCGGCCCTCTTGGCCACCTTTCTGAACGCGGCCGCCATCTTCATCCTGGGCTGGCTGTCCTCACAGGGCTATATGGCGCCGCCGCCGGCGTCGATCAACCTCCTGCGCGCGGTGACCGCCGGCATCAATTTCATTTTCTTGAATGGGGTTTCCGCCGCGTCAGTAGCCGTCCTGGTCAACGGCCTGCAGGAGCTGAATCGAAAAGCCGAGGCGGCGACCGCCGCCCTGCAGCAGGAACGGGAGAACCTGATCCAAACCAAGGATCAGCTGAAGCATGAAGTCCAGGTGCGTCGCCAATCGGAGAAGGACCTTCAGCAAAGCGAACGGAAGTATCGCCTGCTGGCCGAGAATATCCAGGATGTCATCTGGACAATGGACCTGAAGCTGCGGTTCACCTATCTCAGCCCGGCGATCGAACGGCTGCTGGGCTGGAGTTCGGATGAATACAAGCAGTTCAAGCTGGAAGAGCTGCTGGCCCCCGAATCGGCGATCAGGGTGCTGAATGAGTTCAAAGAGCATTACCGCCGTGCCCAGCAGTCGGGATCCTTTCAACGTTCCGCCACCCTCGAGTTGGACATGCTCCGCAAGGACGGCGACCGCGTTAAAGTCGAGGTCACGGCGTCTTTTCTCTTGGACGATACCGGCCACCCCATCGGCATCCTCGGAGTCACCCGTGACATCACCGAGCGATATAAGGCCGAACAAGAAAAAGCGGAACTGCGTGAGAGCCTGGCCCGATCCAAGAAAATGGAGGCCCTGGGCACCCTGGCCGGAGGTGTCGCCCACGACCTGAACAACGTGCTGTCCGGAATCGTCAGCTATCCGGACCTCCTGCTGATGGACATACCCAAAGACAGCCCGCTGCGCAGGCCCATTGAGGTCATCCAGGAATCCGGGAAAAAGGCGGCCGCCATCGTTCAGGATCTGCTGACGCTGGCCCGCCGCGGGGTTCCGGTTGAAGAAATCGTAAACCTGAACGATCTGGTGTCCGAATACCTGCTGAGCCCTGAACATAAGCGCCTAAAAAGCTTTCACCCGTTCGTGGGCATCGAAACCCGTCTGGCGCCGGACCTGCTGAACGTAAAGGGATCCCCGATTCATCTTTCGAAAACGATCATGAACCTGGTGTCCAACGCCGCCGAAGCCATGCCGGAAGGTGGAACCATCAAAATCGTCACCGAGAACCGCTATCAGGACGCTGCCATGAAGAGGCCCCTGGAGAACGGGCCGGATGAAAGCGTGGTGTTGCAGATTTTGGATTCAGGCGTCGGCATTCCTCCCGAAGACCTGCAGCGGATTTTCGAACCCTTCTTCACGAAGAAGAAAATGGGACGCAGCGGCACCGGCCTGGGCATGGCGGTGGTATGGGGCACGGTGCAGGACCACAAGGGACGTATCGATGTCCGCAGCGTCGAAGGCCGCGGCACCGAAGTCACGGCTTTCTTCCCGGCCACGCGCGAGTCATTTTCAAAGGCGGCGCTGGAGCCGTCCCTGGATGCGTACAAGGGCACCGGTGAAACGATTCTGGTGGTGGACGATATGAACGAGCAGCGTGAAATCGCAGCCAAGATCATCACCCAGCTCGGTTACGTCGCCAGGTCCGTTGACAGCGGCGAGCAGGCGGTCGAGTTTCTCAAGCGAGAAAAGGCGGACCTGCTGATCTTGGATATGATCATGGACCCGGGCATCGACGGACTTGAAACCTACCACCGCGTCAAGGTATCCAATCCTCAGCAGAAGGCCATCATCACCAGCGGCTATGCGGAAACCGAACGGGTTCGAACCGCCCAGCGGCTCGGCGCGGGCGGCTATCTCAGAAAACCGTACACGGTTCAGAACCTGGCGGTGGCCATCAAAGCCGAACTGAACCGAAGCTGATTCCGCCAGCTCCTGTCGCAATGCCCGTTCGCCGTTAAAGAAGAAGGAGGAGCCCCATGAAGTATCGATTTTTGGGCAGTTCCGGCCTGCTGGTTTCGCGAATCGCCCTGGGAACCATGACCTTTGGAACGGACAACTGGGGCTGCACCGAATCCGAAGCCCATGATATCCTCAAGGCCTACCTGGAGGCCGGCGGCAACTTCATCGATTGTGCGGATGTTTACGCGGGCGGGCGATCGGAGGAAATCGTCGGGTTTTTCCTTCCGCATGTGAACCGGGACGACCTGGTCATTGCCTCCAAGTGCTACTTTCCCATGGGTCCGAGGCCCAACCAGTCCGGTCTGTCGCGCAAGCACGTCATGGCGTCCTGCGAGGCCAGCCTCAAGCGGCTGAGGACCGACTATCTGGATCTCTATTATCTCCACGGTCCCGACCCGGTCACCTCCTACGAGGAAACTCTGAGAGCCATGGATGACCTGGTGCGGCAGGGCAAGGTCCGCTACCTGGGGTGCAGCAACCTTTTCGGCTGGCAGGCCGCCAAAGCAGCCGGTGTGGCCGAGCGGATGAGATTGGAGCCGTTGAGGGCCGGTCAGTACATCTACAGCCTGATCCACCGGGAACTGGAGCGTGAGCTCATTCCGGCGTTGGTGGACCACGGGATCGGTCTGACCGCTTACAGTCCGTTGGGGGCCGGGCTGTTGACCGGAAAATACAAGGGCATGAGCGAACCGGCACCGGGCACGCGGCATTTCTTTCGTACCCAGGTCGACGGCCCGCGCTTCTGGAATGTCCAGGGCTTCCGCATCGCCGAACTCCTGGAGCAAACGGCGCTTGAGTCGGGAGTTCCCATGACCCGGCTGGCCATCGGCTGGCCCTTGGGGCGCAAATTCGTCAGCGCGGTGATCATCGGCGTCAAAAGCGTCGACCAGCTCAACGCGAATCTTGAAAACGCCGATTGGGACATGCCGGCGGAGATCTGGAAAGGGCTGGAAGAGCGCAC
>CAZEKN010000242.1:0-4008 GCA_964512755.1 uncultured Desulfatibacillum sp.
ATGCCATCGATACGGATCAGCTTGACGCGTCGGTATCCGAATGTTAGGGATTGCGCGATGCGAATTGAGCTAGAAAAAATCGTCAAAGCCTGGGGGGACGTGCCGGCCGTGAATGGGGTGAGCTTCACGGCCGAAGAAGGCGAGCTGCTGGTGGTGCTCGGTCCCTCGGGTTGCGGCAAGTCCACCATTTTAAGGCTGATCGCCGGGCTCGAAACCGTGACCCAAGGCGTGATCCGCATCGGCGGCCGGGAGGTCACCCACCTGCCCCCGGCCGGCCGCAACGTTTCCATGGTGTTCCAGTCCTATGCCCTGTTTCCCCATTTGAACGTGGCCGAAAACATCGTCTTCGGCCTCAAAGTGCGCAAGCTCCAACCGGCCGAACGGCGGCGGCGGCTGGACCGGGCCGTGGAGCTGCTGGGCCTGCAGGGGCTGCTGCAGCGCAAGCCGGCCGAACTGTCCGGCGGCCAGCGCCAGCGGGTCGCCCTGGGCCGGGCCATCGTCAGCGAGGCCCCGGTCTGCCTGATGGACGAGCCGCTGTCCAACCTGGACGCCAAGCTGCGCCACGAGATGCGGCGCGAGATCCGCACGCTGCAGCAGCGTCTGGGGATCACCATGGTCTACGTCACCCACGATCAGGTCGAGGCCATGACCATGGCCGATCAAATCGCGCTGCTCGATGCCGGCCACGTCGATCAGTTCGCGCCGCCCGACGAACTCTACGCCCGTCCGGCCACTCTCTTTGCCGCCGGCTTCATCGGCACTCCACCGATGAACCTGCTGCCCTTGGACGATTCGGAGGCGACGCGCTGGGCCCGCTCGCACCCGGCCAACGGATCTGCGAAAGGGCCTCTCGACGGACTGGTCCTGGGGGTGCGCCCGGAGAAAATCAGCCTGGCGGACTCCGGCCTTCCCGCGGACGTGCTCGGCCTGGAATACCTGGGGGCCGACAGCCTCATTGCCTGCCGGGTCGGAAATCATGAGTGGATTGTGCGTCAGAGCGGCAAGATCAAACTTTCCGCCGATGCACGCATCCACCTGACGTGGCCGGCGGCTGAAACCCATTGGTTTGAGGTCAAGACCGGAAAACGCCGGGACATTTGACAGCCGGACTACTCCCGGACCGCGCCAAACGATGTGCGGGTCGGGTCGACATGAACCAAAAGGAGGAGGGTCATCATGAAACAGATGTGGATCAGGGTGTGGTGCGGGATAGTGTTGGCCGTCATCCTGGGCGGAACCGCGGCCCAGGCCGCCGTCGAACTGAACATGTACTACCCGGTGGCCGTGGGCGGGCCGATCACCAAGGTCATCGACGACATGATCGCCGAGTTCGAAAAGGCCAATCCGGGAATCAAGGTCAAGGCCGTTTATGCCGGCAACTACGACGACACGCGCGTCAAGGCCCTGGCCGCGATCAAGGCCAACCAGCCGGTGCAGCTGAGCGTGCTGTTTTCGATCGACCTGTTCGAGCTCATGGACCAGGACGCCATCGTGCCGTTCGACGAAGTAGCGACCTCGGCCGAGGACAAACAGTGGCTGTCCTCGTTCTATCCTTCGCTGATGCAGAACTCCAAAGCCAAGGGCAAGATCTGGGGCGTTCCGTTCCAGCGTTCGACCATCGTCATGTACTACAACAAGGACGCCTTCAAGGAAGCCGGACTGGACCCGAACAAGCCGCCGGCCACCTGGAAGGAAATGGCCGAAATGGCCCAGAAGCTGACCAAGAAAGACACGTCCGGCAACGTCACGCGCTGGGGCGTGCAGATCCCTTCCACCGGCTACCCGTACTGGATGTTCCAGGCCCTCTGCATCCAAAACGGTCTCGAGCTCATGAACCAGGACGGGAACCAGACCTACTTCGACAAGCCCGAGGTCGTCGAAGCCCTTCAGTACTGGCGGGATCTCGCGGCGAAGTACAAGGTGATGCCCGAGGGGACCGTCGACTGGGGCACCCTGCGCCAGAAATTCCTGGAAGGCGCCACGGCGATCATGTGGCACACCACCGGCAACCTCACGGCCGTGCGCGAGGGCGCCAAGTTCGACTTCGGCGTAAGCATGCTGCCGGCCAGCAAGCGCCGCGGCTCGCCCACCGGCGGCGGCAATTTCTATATCTTCAAGAAAGCCACTGCCGAGGAACGCCAGGCCTCGTTGAAGTTCATCAAATTCATGACCTCGCCGGAATTGAGCGCCCGCTGGTCCATGGCCACCGGCTACGTGGCCACCAGCCCGGCTGCCTACAAAACGGCAACGCTTGAAAAGTACGTCGCCGATTTCCCCGCCGCGGCCGTGGCCCGCGACCAGTTCCAGTATTCGGTGGCCGAACTCGCGGTGCACGAGAATGCGCGGGTGAAGAAACTCCTGGATGACGCCATCCAGAGCGTGCTCACCGGCGCCAAGCCGCCCAAGGACGCCCTGGGCGCGGCCCAGCAGCAGGCCGAGCGCGTGCTCAAGCCCTACCGCTGATGAAATCGACTTGCGCCGATTTCATATAAGCCTAAGAAAACGATGCGCCTCAACCATAAAACCGCCCGTTGGGTGAATGCGTGGCTGCTTCTGATGCCGGCAGCGGTGCTGATGGTCGCCTTCACCCACTTTCCCATCGTGAGCGGTTTCTTTGCAAGTTTCTTCTCCACGCCACGCCAGGGGCGGCCGAGCAAGTTCGTAGGCCTGGACAACTACGCCTACATGATGAACGACTCCGTGTTCTGGCAGGTGCTGGGGAACAATTTTCTCTATGCTCTGGGAACCATACCGTTGAGCGTCTGTTTGGCGCTTCTGATGGCGGTGTGGGTCAACGGCCGGCTTTTCGGCCGGGCCGTGGTCCGCACCGCCTATTTCACGCCGACCATCCTGCCGATGATCGCCGTGGCCAATATCTGGCTCTTCTTCTACACGCCCCAGATCGGCCTGCTCGACAAGATCCGCGGCATCTTCGGACTGGCCAGCCACAGCTGGCTGGGCGATCCCGGCACGGCTCTGGCCTGCCTGATGGTGCTGGCGGTCTGGAAGGATGCCGGCTTCTTCATGATCTTCTATCTGGCCGCGCTGCAGGGGATATCTCCGGAGCTCGAAGAGGCCGCCGTCATCGAGGGGGCCGGCCGCTGGTATTTCTTCCGCCAGGTGACGCTGCCGCTGCTCATGCCGACGACGCTTTTCGTAGTGGTCAACGCCACCATCAACTCCTTCAAGCTGGTCGACCACATCTTCATCCTGACCAAGGGCGGGCCGGACAATGCCTCGTCGCTGTTGCTCTACTATATTTACGAAGTCGCCTTCAGCTTCTGGGATACGGCCTACGCGTCGACGCTGACCGTCGTGCTCCTGGCGATTCTGGGCGGGCTGGCCGTTACGCAGTTCGCCTATCTCGAAAAAAGGGTGCATTACCAATGATCCGCGGGGTGGACTGGGGACAGCGCCTGGAAATGGCGGCGGCCTGGTTTCTGGCCTTTCTGTGGGCGGCGCCGCTGCTGTACGCCACCTGGGCGGCCTTCCACTCCATGGATTTCGTGAGCCGCTTCGATCTGACGGCGCCGTTCACCCTGGACAACTTCCGCTCGGCGTGGAAAGTGGCGCCCTTCGCGCGCTACTTCCTGAACACGTTCATGCTGGTCTGCATGACGCTCGCCGGGCAGCTGATCCTGTGCACCCTGGCGGCGTATTCCTTTGCCCGCTTCGAGTTCCCGGGCAAGAACATCGCCTTCATCCTCGTGCTGGTTCAGATCATGATCATGCCCGACGTGCTGATCGTCCAGAACTACCTCACGACGAGCAAGCTCGGGCTGGTGGACACGATCCTCGGCATCGGACTGCCCTACATGGGTTCGGCCTTCGGCATCTTTCTGCTGCGGCAGGCGTTCAAGCAGGTTCCCAAGGAGCTGGAGGACGCGGCGCGCGTCGAGGGCGCGGGCTGGCTCTCCATCCTGCTCAAGGTGTATGTACCGCTGGCCCGCCCGACCTACCTCGCCTACGGCCTGGTCTCGGTGAGCTACCACTGGAACAACTTCCTGT
>CAZEKN010000243.1:0-4006 GCA_964512755.1 uncultured Desulfatibacillum sp.
CCAACTGGGTGGAGATCACCACCTGGGACGAGATCTGGGAGATCGACAGCAGCAAGAACCCCCTGCAGGAATTGACGACCTGGACCCCGGGGACCCCCGCCCTGACCCGACGCAACGTGCGCATCGATTTTGCGGCGCTCGGCATCATCGGCCGGGAGCTGCTCTGGAAGGCGGAGTTTCGCAGCGAGCAGCAGGGCTGCGAGCCGCAAATCCTGGATGTGATTCTCAATGCGGATGTCGCCAGCCACGGCAGCTTTTCGCGCAGCGCGCCCGTGACCAAAGCCAACGTGATTTACTCGGGCTATTACGAGACGCCGGCCCTGGACTGGCGGGACAAGGTCTTGCGCGGCCATTTGTCGGCGACCCGACTCTACGACCCGGAGGACCCGAACGTTACGGCCGAGCTGGCCCTGTGGGATGCCGGGCAGGTGCTCAGCCTCCGCAATCCGGGCACCCGCAGCATTTATTTCCCGCAGATCTCGGTCGGACAGGTCACCAACCAGGAGATCACCGTCGGCGACGGCACCATCAAAACCTTCAGCGGAACGATCAGCCCGGCGCCGATTTCAGCCACGACGCTGACGATCACCGACGGCCGGGAGATCTTCCGCGACAAGCATACCGATGTGCTCGAAGGCAACCTGGGCGGGCGCGGCACCATCAACCGCTTCACGGGTGAGTTCTCACTGGAGTTCAATGAAGCACCGCTGGCGGCAGGGCCCATCCGTGCCAGCTACAGTTATTACAATACCTCCAGCACCCTGGTCAGCTTCACAGCCGCCAACATCACCAAGGAAACCCTGGCCCTGGACGACTCCGCCATTATCCCCTCCGGGCTGGTGTACGACTTCGACCAGGACAACGACGTGGACGACACGGATGCCCACTGGGTGATGAACTGGGTCAAAGGCTACGAACTGGGCACCACGGTGAAGCGCGAGTGGGTGCTCGATCCCATCGACCACTCGGTGCCGGCCGTGCTGACCGCTCCGGGCCTTCCCATGTGGTACTTCGGCACCGCCACCACCAAACAGGAGCGCGACAGCTTCAAGCAGTTCATAATCGACAACGCCAACCGGCGCGCGGTGGTGTTCGTCGGGTCCCGCAGCGGAATGCTGCACGCCTTCGACGCCGGCGCCTTCCACCACGGGGACAATACCTGCACGCTCGGCGTCGAGGAAAACCGCGGTTATTTCGACTGGGGCACCAACTGCGCGGCCGGCCCCGACTATGGGACCGGCGAGGAGCTGTGGGCCTTCGTCCCGGCCAACCTCCTGCCGCGGCTTAAGAACAATCTGCTGGCCCGGCTCAACAAGGCCCGCTCCACGGATTACAATCAGGCCTATGTGGACGCCTCGCCGGCCCTGTCCGATGTCTATATCAACGGCGCCTGGCGCACGGTGCTGCTGTCTGCCGAGGGCAACGGCGGTGATACGGTCTTCTGCCTGGACGTCACCGATCCCTACCATCCGACGTTCCTGTGGGAGTTCGCCGATCCGGACCTCTTCCGCAGCCGCTCCTCACCATCGATCGCCAAAATCGGCCGCATCGTGCTCAACGGCGTCGCCAAGTGGGTTGCCTTCTTCGTCTCCGGCAACGATGATCGTTACGACCGCACCCAGTACCCGTCCGTCTACATGATCGATGTCGGGACCGGCGAGCTGCTGCGCCGCATCATGCTCGATTGCGAGTCTTCGGGCATCGGCGGCGTGCCCAGCGGCCAGCCCGCCGTGATCGATTCCGACGGCAACGGGTATATCGACCGCTTCTACATCGGCACGGACAAAGGCTATCTCTATAAAGTCAACATACCGGACGATCCCAACAGCCTTAAATATTCCATCAGCCAGTGCGTGATCAACCGCGACTTCAGCCAGCCGACCAGCGAAGAAGTTCCATCCGACCGGCGCTATCAGCCGATCTACGGATCCCCGGTGGTGAGCGTCGACAACAGCGTCAACGAGAGCGGCAATATCGACTACAACGTCCTCATCTTCTACGGGACGGGCGACAGCCCTTATTATGCGGAGGACATCAACATGTCCGGCACCCGCTATTATTTCTTCGCTTACGCGGACCATGCCGAAAAGGGCACCTGCAACGAGAGTCTGGTATCGCTGGACTGGTTCTACGAGCTGCCCGAAGGCCATCGGGTGTTCACCTCGGCGTTTTCCGCAGCCGGCCTCATCTATTTCGGCACCTCCACCGCCGATACCGAGGACCCCTGCGCCGAGGACAGCGTGAACAACAATAACGGTGAAATCTTCGCCTTCAGCATGCATCAGACGACGCCCGTCGCGACGCCGGCGTTTCGTCAAATAGTGGGCAACGTCGTGGCCTCGCCGATGGTGGAGGACCAGCATCTCTACGTCAAGGGCCTGGGGCTGGGGCTCCAGTCCTTCGGCAGCGGGATCTATAACAACCAGGTTCTCACCGGCGGGTGGCCGGAAATTGACATCCGGCTCTGGAGGGAGGTCTTCTAATGAAAGAAGAGCCGCTTCGCAGGGGGTGTTACCCGCGCGGAGCGGCTTTTTTTCTGATGCGATCAGCTCCTTTTGATCCGCGAAATCGCCCAGTATATCATTCCCGCAGCCAGCATGGACGGAATGGAACCTCCGATCGGAGCCTTCAGCAGCGCGAGCGCCTCGTACACGGCGAACCCCGCCGCCCATGCCATCAGCGCGACGGCGTTGTAGCCCCGGCGGTACCAGTAGGGGCCGTCTTCTCTGAAGATCGCTTCAACTTCCAGTTTCCGCTTGCGGATGATGAAATAGTCGGTGAGCACCACCCCGAACAGGGGAATGAACATCGCCCCGATGAAGAAAAGAAAGTTTTCATACTGCTCCATGGGAAAGACCAGGGCGACGAGAATGGAGACCGCCCCGGCGATCCACATGACCGTCCGCGAGCTGACGCGTTGAGAGATGTTCAGCAGTGAACAGGTGGCCGAATAGACATCCGGGAAATCGGAGGTGATGGTCGAGAACACCACCATGAACAGGGCCGGCACCGCCAGGCCGAGACCGCCCATGGTGTCCAGGATGAGCAGCCCCGGATCGGATGCACCGGTGAGCAGAGTGGCCTGAAGCCCCAGCGCATACATCCAGGAAGACAGCAGAAAATAGCCCCACCAGGTGTTCCAAAAGGCCGACCGGGAATTCCGGGCCGACCGGGAATAGTCCGCCACCAGCGGCATCCAGGAAATTGGCATGGCGATCACCAGGTCGAGGCCCGTCATGAACGCCATCGATTCCCCGCCGGACTGCGGCTTGATTTGCAGGCCGCCGAACGCCACCCAGCTCATCAGGATCATCACCAACAACAGAGCAAAAACCGACACGTTCTGCAGGACCTTCCATACCGTCTTTCCCGTCCACAACGCCCACAGCAGTGTCCCGATTCCAATCATGACGACCCAGAAGGCATCGACGGCCAGAAGACCGCCCAACGGCTTGCCGAGGGTCGCGCCGGCCCGGCCGCCGATGATCAACATGATGGCCGCCCAGCCGATCAGCTGGACGATATTCAATACCGCCGCCAGATTGGAGCCCCGGATGCCGAAGGCCGGTCGGATCGACACCATGGACATGATGCCGTGGTCGGAGCCGATCACCCCGCCCAGGGCCATCAGGGTGTTGCCGATCAAATGCCCCAGCAGGATCGCCCAGAGCCCGGACCAGAAACCCATCGGCGCCAGAAACCCCCCGGCCCAGATTTCGGCCAGAGATATGGCCACCCCCGCCCAAAGCAGGAAAAAATCCATGCCGCCCAGATTGCGTTCCGATGCCTGAACCGGCCGAATGTCCATGTGGGCTCCCTCCCCCCGCCAAAAAAAAATCGTTTCCTGTCGGGGAAACGATTCGATCGAGCCTTCGGACGCCGCACGGCATCTCGTTTCCCTACGCTGGCATTATCCAGATCAGGTTCTACGGGTATGATCTCAGGCTTCGCGCAAAGCCACCCCGTGTGCGGACAGTTATATGGAGGAGTATCTAAAGGAGCGGAG
>CAZEKN010000244.1:0-3984 GCA_964512755.1 uncultured Desulfatibacillum sp.
ATGAAACCTTCCTTGATCCAACAGCGGATGGGGCAGGCGTCGCACTGCAGGCCTTCCAATCGCGCCTCGTCCGCCGCGCTGATGGCTTCCTCGGGACAGACGCGGCGGCAGGCGGCGCACTCGGTGCAGCGCTCGTCGATGACGGCCTTTTTGGCTTTCAATCGCACGGCCCCGAGCGGACAGTCTATAACGCAGGTCCCGCAGCCGGTGCATTTGTCCTGGTTGACGATCATTATGACTACCTTGAACCCGTTAGGTCATCGGCGCTATCCGATGGCCTTGACGGTCGGCTTGCGTGTGGCCGGCGGCGTGTTGCGGCTGGTGTTGACCACCACTTTGCCGTCTACCAGCACCAGGGAAACCCCCGGGTTGTCTCCGGCGGCGATGGCCGCGAGCGCGTCCTTGCCCACCGATCCAAGGGGTGCATCCATCACGACCAGGTCTGCCTCGCGCCCCTCGGCGATCAGTCCGCGGTTCAGCTTGTAGACCCGCGCCGTGTTGCCGGTCGCCATGCACAATGCCTGTTCCGGCGTAATTGGAGAAAGCCCGGCCAGCAGGTTCATGACCCGCAGGACCCCCAATGGCACCACGCCGGTGCCGGATGGGGCGTCGTTGCCGATGATCACCCGATGCAGGGCCTTGTGTTTGACGATCAGCTCGGCGGCTTCCACCGCCACTTTCGGGTTGCCGCAATGGACCATCTCAAGCGCCATGGAGGTCTGGGTGATGAGCTTGACGACTTCTTCCATGGAAACCGCTGTGGGGCCGCCGTTGAGATGCGACACCACATCGGGTGCGGCCTTGAGCACATCCTCGACGGTCACCGTGCTGCTGCCAGGGATGGAGGTGCCGCCGGTGTGCATCATGACGGTCATGCCGTTACTGCGCGCCCACTGCACCATGGGGGCGGCGTCCTCGGGAGCCTTGATCGATCCCAGGCCGATCTCGCCCACCACTTTCACGCCCTCCCGGGCCATTTCCTCGAAGTCCTTCTCCACCAGTCCTTTTTCCAAAATCACCGCGCCGCCGATCACCTTCATTCCGCCCGGCCGGAACTTGGCGAAGGATTTGGCCGCCAGAATGGCCAGGGCCTTGACGCCGGCCGGGTCGGTCGGCCGGCCCGGCAGGTGGACCTCACCGGCCGAGATGGCGGTCGTGACCCCGCCGTGGACTTCGCTCTCCAGGAAATCCGTCTGCTTCTGGCGCGGGCTGAAATCCATGAGCACCGGGTGAACGTGGGAGTCGATCAGCCCGGGCGTCACGGTGGTGCCGGCGCAGTCGATCACCGTCTGCGCCGCTTTTTCGTCCATGTCCTTGAGAAAACCCACCCGGCGGATCAGTCCGTCTTCGATCCATACCGCATCGGCATCGATCAAGGGCCGTTCGATGTTGCCGCTGACAAGGGTGCCGATGTTCTTTAGTAACAGGCCATTAGCCATATTCTGCCTCCTTGTTTTTACTCTGCTACAAGCTGCGAATGGTGCAAACGCAACGTGTTAAGCGGATGATAGAGTCGCCTTCGTAATGGTCGTTTTTCTCCTTAACACTTTAAACTTAAAACTTTAAACGGCCGCCGCAGGCGGCCTCACACCCACCTCGCCGTGACGGTCTTTTCATCCATGAAGAGCTTCATGGAAGCGAGCCGAGACTTGGCGTTGCCCAGGAACGAGGCCCGGCGCGAGCCCAGCGGGAAGAACGAGTAAGGCTGAGCTACGCCCAGGTTGACGCCCACGTTGCCGACGTTGACCTCGCGCATGAACTTGCGGGCGTGCTTGCCGCTCTGGGTCATGATACAGGCCGAGTGGCCGAGGTTGGTCTTGGTGTTGATCCACTCGATGGCCTGCTCGAGGCTTTCGCCCCGGATGAGGGCCGCCACCGCGCCGAAGGCTTCCTCCCTGGCGCTCGGCATGTCCACGTCGGCGCCCTCGAGGATGGTGGGGCCCATGAAGAAACCGTTGGGGTAATCCTTGGCCTTCGTTCCGCGGCCGTCCAGGACCAGCTGGCAGCCGTCTTTCAGCGCCTGATCGATCCATTGCCGGACCTTGTCGCGGCCGGCTGCCGTTGCGTAGGGGCCCATTTCGGCCTCGGGGTCCAGGCCGTAGCCCAGCTTCATCTTGACGGCGGCCTCTTTGAACCGAGCCTTGACCTCGTCGTAGATGTCGCCCAGGACGACGACGTTGTCCACGCCCAGGCAGCGCTGGCCGGTCATGCCGAAGCAGGCCCGCAGCATCCAGGGCACGGCGGAATCGAGATCGGCGTCCGGCATGATGACGAGCAGGTTCTTGCCGTTGCCGTTGATGGAGGAGCGCTTGCCGAGCCGGCCGCACTGCTCGTAGAGTTCCCAGCCGGCACGGTTGGAGCCGATGAAGCCCACCCCCTCGATGCGGGGGTCGTCCAGGATCATCTTATTGATGGTGCGGCCGCCGTGGATCATGTTGATGACGCCCTTGGGGAAACCCGCTTCGAGCGCGACCCGGTTCACCATTTCCGCAGCTACCGGATCCTGGCGACTGGGGCTGATGACGACGGTGCATCCGGCGGCCAGCGCGTAAGGCACGAACGACGACCAGGCGTGCATGGGGATGTTGCCGGGGGTGACGATCAGGAAGGCCCCCAGGGGTTCCCAGAAAAGGTACTCGTCGATGCCTCCGGCCAGGTTGAGGATGCCTGCGTTTTCCTTGACTATGCCGTAAGCTGCCGAGCAGGCCGATTCGATGTTTTCCAGGACGCGGGCGAGCGTGCCCTTGGCCTCTTCAATGGTGCGGCCATGGTCCTGGACCAGGACCCGGCAGAGCATGTCCGTTTTCTCACGGAACTTGTTGTGCATTGTGAAGAGCATGTAGGCGCGCTCGCGCATGGGCATGTTCTTCCAGCTCTGGAACGCGGCATGGGCGGCGTCAACGGCCGCCAGGGCCTCTTCCGGCGTGGCTTGAGGCAGTTCGGCGATGGCTTCGCCCGTGGCCGGGTTGGGGTCCGACTCGATGTGGGTGGACTTGGAATCGACCCACTCCCCACCGATGAGAAATTTCAGTTTACCGTAGTGCTTCTTAACTTCGGGCAGCAGCATGCAGAACCTCCTTGGTTCGTTTGGGATCCGACGGATCTCCATGGGAATCGGTTTTCATTTCAGCCTGAGCAGCCATCCCCCGTTGAATGTGCTCGCGCGTAAGGGCTTCGGCGCGCACCTTGTCCCGGGCCTTGATGGCGTCCAGGATTTCGCGGTGGTAACGGCAGGACTGCTCCAGGTGGCGGCGGTCCGCCAGGGAGCGATATGCCATGCGTTTGACTTGATTGTTGATGGATTGCTGGATTTTCTTCAGCCGGCCGTGGCCGGCAATGAGCGCCGTGGTGTCGTGGAAGAGATTGTTCAACTCTTCGTAACGGATGATGTCCGGCTGTTCCTTGCCATGCGCAAGCGCCTCCATTTGCACGACGATTCTTTCAAGTTTTTCGACGCCGGCCGCGGTCAGCTTGTCGATCGCGAGCACCGCGGCCAGGGTGTAGAGGGCGGTCTTGAGCGTGTAGATCTCCCAGATGTCCTGGTGGCTCAGCTCGGCCACGAACACCCCGCGGCGCGGCTCGCGCCGCACCAGGCCCTCGGCCTCCAGAAGCTTGAACGCCTCCCGCACCGGCGGCCGGCTGACGCCGAGCCGGTCGGCGATCTCCTGCTCCTTGACCTGCTGGCCGGGCAGGAGCTTGCCCTTGACGATCATGTCCTCGAGGCGCTTGACGGTGCGGTCGACGATGGATTCGACTTTCATGATGTCTGCGGGGTCTCCTGCATTGAGATGGTGCCCGTTAGCGAATGAAGCGTGAAACGCTGCGGCGTAGAAGGTCGTTGCGGGCTGTCTTTTGTTTATTGTCTACAATTTTTGAGTTGACGGTGTCAACGCAAAAAAAATAACGGGACAGCCCTGTAACTGCACTCGGAGTCGGGAATGAGGCGGTCGTCGCCGGCCGCCTCGCTAACCGGCCGTCTATCCG
>CAZEKN010000245.1:0-3967 GCA_964512755.1 uncultured Desulfatibacillum sp.
GACGGCGGAAACGGTTGTGTGAGTTTTCGCCGGGAAAAATATGTGCCGCGCGGCGGTCCGGACGGCGGGGACGGCGGAAAAGGGGGCGACGTGGTCCTGGTGAGTTCTTCGGACCGCCGGACGCTGTATCCTTTCCGCTTTCAGCGCGAATTCCGGGCCGAACGCGGAGCGGCCGGCCAGGGCCGGCAGCGCACCGGGAAAAGCGGCAGCGATATTCTCATCGAAGTCCCGCCCGGGACCCTGGTCCGGGATGCCGGAACCGGAGAAATCATCAGGGATTTGTCCACTCCCGGTGAAACGTTCATCGTCGCCCGCGGGGGACGCGGCGGCAAGGGCAACACCCACTTCAAATCCTCCACGCATCGCACTCCGCGTTTTTCCCAGCCCGGTGAGCCGGGCGAGACCCGCCGGCTGAAGCTCGAACTCAAGCTGCTGGCCGATGTCGGGATCGTCGGTCTGCCCAACGCCGGCAAATCCACCCTGATCAGCGTCATTTCCTCGGTCAAGCCCAAGATCGCCGACTATCCGTTCACCACTCTGGTCCCCAACCTGGGAGTAGTGAAGACCGGGTCGTGCGAGCCGTTCGTGGTGGCGGATATCCCGGGCCTGATCGAAGGCGCCCATCGGGGTGCGGGCCTCGGCCTTCGTTTTTTGCGGCATGTCGAACGCACGCGCATCCTGGTGCATCTGATCGACGCCGCCGGGATCGATCCGCGGGAACCGTTAACGGCTTATGATGCCGTCAACGCCGAGCTGGCCTTGTATAGTTCATCACTGGCCCGCAAGCCCCAACTCATCGCATTGAACAAGCTGGACCTGCCCGGCGCCGAGGAGCGGGCCAGCGCCTTCAAGGCGGCCCTGAAGAAGCGCCGGAAGGTCCACCTCATCTCGGCAGCGACCGGCAAGGGGGTCACTCCGCTTTTGTCGGAGATCGGCCGGCGTCTCAGCGAGATCAAGCATGAACCGCCGCCAGATTTCGATTGACCGCGTGAAGCGGCTTGTGGTGAAGGTGGGCAGCAACGTGCTCACCGCCCCCCGCGGCCTGAACCTCAGTGCCTTGCGGGGAATCGCCCGCCAGATCGGCGGGTTGATGGACCGGGGCCTGGATGTCATTCTGGTCTCTTCCGGCGCCATGGCTTCCGGCGTCAAGAAGATCGGGCTCGACCGCCGGCCGGACGAGCTGCCCCGGCGGCAGGCGGTGGCGGCGGTGGGCCAGGCCGGCCTCATCATGGAGTATGAAAAAGCTTTTGAACGCCACGGCCGCAAAGTGGCCCAGATCCTGCTGACCAGCGAGGATCTCACCAGCCGCAAACGCTATCTCAACGCCCGCAACACGCTGAACACGCTCCTCGAATGGAAGATCGTGCCGATCATCAACGAGAACGACACGGTCTCGGTCGAGGAAATCAAACTCGGGGACAACGACAACCTGGCGGCCATGATCGCTCTCCTGATGGATGCCGACCTGCTGATTGTCCTGAGCGACATCGACGGCTTGTTCACCCAGGATCCGCGCACCCACGCGGATGCGGAACTGATTCCCGTCGTGGTGGCGATCTCCAAGAGCACCGAAACCGCAGCCGGTCGCATCCCCGGGCCGCTCGGCACGGGCGGCATGCTGAGCAAGATCAACGCCGCCCGCAAGGTCACCTCCGCCGGCGTACCCATGGTGGTGGCCAAGGGCGACAAACCGGACATCCTGACCCGCCTGATAGCCGGCGAAGCGCACGGCACCTATTTCGTGCCGCGCCGTGAAAAGCTCACCCGCCGAAAATGCTGGATCGCCTTTTCGCTCAAGCCCAAGGGCAGCCTGTCCATCGACGCCGGTGCGGCGGCCGCCCTGACCGCGCGCGGCAAGAGCCTGCTGGCCAGCGGGATCGTCGACGTCAGAGGGGAGTTCATGGTCGGAACTCCGGTAGAGCTTCAAACCACTGCGGGTGAAGCCATCGGCGTCGGCCTGGTCAACTACAGCGCGGCCGACATCCGACGGATTCGGGGGCTGAAGTCCCAGCACATCGGCCAAGTCCTGGGCCAGAAACCTTACGACGAGGTGATTCACCGGGATAATCTGGTGATCACCTCGATCGATAGCGAGACTGAAAAATGAACACGATCGAGCAAATCGTCACGAGCATGGCCCAAGCCGCCCGGCGGGCGGCCCGTACCATCGGATGCTGTTCCGCCCCGCAAAAAAACGCGGCGCTTGAGCGCATGGCGGATGGGATTCTCCAGGGGGCCGATGTTATCCAGGAAGCGAATCGAAAGGATCTCGAGGCGGCGCGCGCCGCCGGCCTTTCGGCGGCCATGATCGACCGGCTGACCATCAAAGACGCCACCCTCGCCGCAATGGCCCAAGGGCTGCGGGAAGTCGCCCAACTGCCGGACCCCGTGGGCAGCCTCGGCCCGGCCTGGGTCCGGCCCAACGGCCTGCAGGTTGCGCGCATGCGGATCCCGCTCGGCGTGATCGGGATTATCTACGAATCACGGCCCAATGTCACCGTGGATGCGGCCGGCCTGTGTCTCAAGGCCGGCAACGCCGCGATCCTGCGCGGCGGGTCCGAAGCCTTTCACTCCAACTGCGCCCTGGCGGCCGTCATCGCTCGAAGCCTTGCGGGCAGCGGGCTGCCGGAGGCCGCCGTGCAGGTGATTCCCGTGACGGATCGGATGGCCGTGAACGCCCTGCTCCAGCAGGAGGAATTCATCGATTTGATCATTCCGCGCGGCGGCGAGGAGCTCATCCGGTTCGTGGTGGCCCACTCGCGCATCCCCGTGCTCAAGCACTACAAGGGCGTGTGCCATGTCTATGTGGACGAGGGCGCGGACCTGTCCATGGCCGAGGAGGTGTGTTTCAACGCCAAGGTCCAACGGCCCGGCGTGTGCAATGCGATGGAAACCCTTCTGGTGCACCGGTCGGCGGCCGAGCGCTTCCTGCCGGCGATGGCCCGGCGGTTCCGGGCGGCCGGGGTCCAGCTGCGGGGGTGCGAGCAGACGCGGCGGCTGGTGCCGGAAGCCGTCCCCGCCTCCGAGGCGGACTGGCCGGCCGAATATCTGGACCTGATCCTGGCGGTGCGGGTGGTGGCCGGTCTGGATGAAGGCATCGCCCACATCGGCGCATACGGATCGAATCATACCGAGGCCATCGTCACGCGCGACTATGAACGGGCGCGGCGGTTTGTGCGCGAGGTCGACGCGTCGGTGGTGCTGGTGAACGCTTCGACCCGCTTCAACGACGGCGGCCAGCTCGGCCTCGGCGCCGAGATCGGGATCAGCACCTCGAAACTGCATGCCTTCGGCCCGATGGGGCTGGAGGAGCTGACCACCAGAAAGTTTGTGGTGTTCGGCAGCGGCCAGGTCAGGGAATAGGCAGGATGCGCATCGGATTGTTTGGCGGAACGTTCGATCCGATTCACTTCGGCCATCTGCGGGCGGCCCTGGAAGTGAAGGATGGATTCGGGCTGGACCGGGTGTTTCTCATTCCGGCCGCGATCCCACCTCACAAAGCCCGCGAAGGGGTCGCGCCGGCGGTCGATCGCCTGCACATGATTCAACTCGCCGTAGCCGGCGAACCGGACCTGACGCCATCCGATGTGGAGATCCGCCGCGAGGGCCCGTCCTATACCATTGATACGGTCCGGCATTTTTATAGGGAGTATACCGACACGGCCGAGGTTTTCCTCATCATGGGGCTGGATGCGTTTCTGGAAATCGATACCTGGAAATCCTTCCGCGAGCTTTTGTCGCTCGTTTCGGTCATCGTTATCACCCGGCCGGACGGCCGCGGGCCAAAGGCCGACTGCGGCGCTGAAGCGCTGGCAGGCTTCCTGCGGGACAGGGTATCCAAGGAGGTTGCCGGGTCCGGGTCTCCTCTCCGCTTCAGCGGCACCGGCATCCGGGGCGTCAGCCTGTTCATCGTGACCGCCCTGGATATTTCCAGCAGCCGGATCCGGGGTCTGGTACACGCGGGCCG
>CAZEKN010000246.1:0-3952 GCA_964512755.1 uncultured Desulfatibacillum sp.
ATCTTCTGCTTGATGGCGCCGGTGAACGCCCCCTTCTCGTGGCCGAACAGCTCGCTTTCGATCAGATTCGAAGGCAGGGACGCGCAGTTCACCTTGACGAACGGGGTGCTCGCCCGCTGGCTGTTGTAATGGATCGAGTTGGCGACCAGCTCCTTCCCGGTTCCGCTCTCGCCCCGGATCAGCACGGTGGCGTTGCTGCGGCAGACCTGGGAGACCATCTGGAACACTTCGCGCATGCGGTTGCTGCTGCCGATGATGTTGCTGATGGTGTATTTGTTCTTGAGCTCGCCCTGCAGACGCCGGTTTTCATCCCGCAGGCGCTCGTTTTCCAAACGGATGGTTTCCAGCTTGATGACATGGCTGGCGATCATGGTCGCGATCACCGACAGCAAGCGCTTGCCGTCATCCAGGGCATAGGCGTCGTCGTACGGCTTGTCCACGCTGAGGGCGCCGATCACCAGGTTGCCTTTCTTGATCGGCACGCAAAAGAAAGAGATCTGGCGGGTCTGCTGGCGTTTGCGGCTGGCCGTGCGATCCAAAAACCGCGGCTCCTCGCTGATCCGCGGGATGGCCACGGCCTTTCCGGTTTCAATGACCTGGCCGGTGACCCCCTCCCCCAGCTTGTAGCGCACCCGCTCGATGGCGGAGCGGGTGATGCCGTGAGCCACCTCGATATGGATCTCGTTGCGCACGGGGTCCAGCAGGGTGATCGTGCCGCGCACCATGTCCATCGAGCTGGAAAGGATGTCCAAGACCCGGTATAATGAGCGCTTGAGATCCAGGTGTTCGTTCAAGGCCTTGGTGATCTCGTACAACAGTGTAATGTTTTCGATGCGTTCCGTTGTCTTCATTTACATTTTTGCCGATATTGAATTTATTTTTTACAATTTTGTCGAACATACCACTTCTCCAACAAATTGCAAACCTCCGATGATTCTGCACCTGGATATGGATGCCTTCTATGCCTCGGTGGAGCAGCTGGACCATCCCTGGCTAAAGGGGCGATGCGTCATCGTGGGCGGATTATCTGGCCGCGGGGTGGTCTCCGCCGCCAGCTATGAAGCCCGCCGGTTCGGGGTGCGTTCGGCCATGCCGATGTTCCAGGCGCGGCAGCTGTGCCCGCACGGCATCTTTATCCCACCGCGCATGGACCGCTACCGGACCGTGTCGCGGGAGGTTCTGGCCATTTTGCATGAGTTTTCGCCACAGGTGGAACCGGTGTCGATCGACGAGGCGTTTATGGATCTGGCGGGAACCGAAAGCCTGCACGGGCCGCCGGTCGCATTGGCGTCCGCCTTGAAAATGCGGATTACCTGCACCCTCCGGCTGACCTGCTCGATCGGCGTGGCCCCGAACCGGTTCCTTGCCAAAATCGCTTCCGATTTCAAGAAGCCGGACGGACTGACGGTGATCGAACCGGACCAGGTCCAAGCGTTTATCAAAGAGCTCCCCATCGCCCGGGTGCCGGGAGTGGGGCCCAAGACGCTGGCCAAGCTGACCGATCTCAATGTTCGCTTCCTCGGCGATATCCGCAAATTCTCCGAGCCGGCGCTGAAAGCGATTTTCGGCAGCTACGGCAGCCGGCTCTGCGAGCTGGCCGGCGGCATCGACCCCACGCCGGTCACACCCGATTCCGCCATCCAGTCCGTCAGCAGCGAGTGCACCCTGGCAGAAGACACCCGCGAATATGCGGCACTGGCCCGCTGCCTGCTGCAGCAGGCCGAGGACGTTGCCGCGGCCCTTCGCCACAAGGGGGTCCGGGCGCGGACCGTGGTCCTGAAGATCAAGCACGCCGACTTCAGGCTCGTTACCCGCCGCGCGACATTCGCCCTGCCGACCCAATCTTCAAAAACGCTCTACCGGCACGCCGTTCAACTCCTGGAAGCATACCCGGAGACGCAAAAAATCCGCCTGATCGGGCTTGGCGCGACCGGATTGGTCCCCGAAGATGCCCCGCAGCAAGGAGAATTGTTCGCAGCCGTGGAACCATCCGGAGAGGAATGGGAAACCGTTGACCGGACCGTGGAGAAAATAAAAAGCAAATTCGGGGAGGGGTTGATCCGGCGAGCGTCCCTCACGGAGGATTGAGCCGCGCGAGTGCGTCCAGCAATCGGCCAACCACCTGATCCGGAGTCAATCCGTCGGTATCCACGGTGGCATCGGAATAGCTGAGGTAAAGCGGCCGGCGCTCGGCATAGAGGTTCTCGATGGTCTGGCCCGGGCCGATGACCACCCCGCGGGCGTCCACGTCGTCCAGCCGGCGCTTCAGCCGTTCGACGGAGATGTCCAGGTGAATGGCGATCCCGTTGGCTTTCAAGTGGGCCATGGCGTTCGGGTGATAGACCACGCTCCCGCCCGGCGCGATGACGTGGGATTCGACCGCCAGCGTGAGGATGTGAGCTTCTTCGATACGGCAGAACTCATCGGCGCCGTATGCCCGGATGAGTTCCTGCAGGCTGCGGCCTTCCCGCACTTGAATGAAAATATCCGTATCGATGAAGGCGAAGCCCAGGCGCTTGGCCAGGAGCACCCCGGCCGTGCTCTTGCCGGCGCCGGGCATGCCGATGAGGACGACGTTGCGGATACGGGCTAATCCTTCAGCCGGCGGCGAACGGCCACGACGCCGATCAAACCGCCTCCGAGAAGGATTACGGTCGCCGGTTCGGGAACCGGATGGTTCGGCAGGTTGCCGTTGAAAAGCTCGTTGTGAGCTTCACCCGTACCGAGCAGGGATTGGGCGATCAAATTGCCTTCGATGTGGCCATTGGAGAAGAGCACATCGGCCCAGGGGGCCAGGATACTGCCGTGAACCTCGATGCCGGCGATGTTGAGTGCGGTCGCCTCATAGAAGTTGTAAAGGATCAAGTTGTCGGGGAACAAGAAATCCGGCTGGCCGTCGTTGTTCAGGTCGTCGCCGTCCAGATTTCCGTCCATGCCGTTGAAGTAAAAACCGAACTTCTTCATTTTACCGACGTCGCCCGAAATGTTCACCAGCGTGGTTGAACCTTCGGGCACATTGATGTGAAAACCGATGTTCTTCTTGATGTCGGCGGCCGAAAGCGAAAAGATGTTCAGGTAGGGGTTGGTACCCGTCAGAAAAATCTCACCCGGCTTGATGGTGGTTTTCCCGGTTGCGCCCAGCTGTCCCCAATAGGTGGACAGGTCCTGGAGATAGGCCTGTTCCAAAGAGAAGCTGAAGGGAAGCGCCGCACCGGTTGTCAGCGACCCAAAGGCGACCGAGCTGCCGCCGTTGTTTAGGGCGATGGTGGCACTGCCGCCGACCACGATATCGCCCTTTTTGTAATCCGGTGAGCCGGAGTTGATGTCGGAAAAATAACCGACACTGCCGTTTGCCCAGGAAAGATTGCCACCGACCACCAATTCGGGATAGCGCGAATCTTTGACCTCTATCTCACTGGCCACCGACATGTTGCTGTAGGTGACGTTGCCGGCGGCGGCGACCCGCCCCTGGGAGTCCGTATTTTCTTGGAAAATATCGCCAAAAATAAACTCGTTGTAAAAGCCGGCCGTTCCAAGCACAGAGGCCCCAGCCGGAACTGTCGCCCAAAGCAGGCAAAAAAGAGCTACTATCAATCGAGAGGTGAGCCTGTTCATGACGGGTTCTCCTGAAAGAGGTTTTAATTGACGGCGTTGGGGAACGAATTCCCCGCTCTTGGCAGCGTGCTTGTTCGCGACCGGCATTTGCTTTTATATCTAGCATGCTGATTCTACAGAATAATGGCAATTATGTCCAGATTAAAATTACTTCCGGCCGACTGTAAATCAAGGGATCTCTTTCAATGCTAAATCGAATCGGATCTCGGATCGGCCCGGAGGAAGATAAACCGGCATTGCACATTGTGAGCATGCAATTCTGCATTAATATTTCAAACACATTGCGCTGATATGGTTGACAGTTGTCAAGAGAGAAAATATTTCCTGCCCAACTGGT
>CAZEKN010000247.1:0-3937 GCA_964512755.1 uncultured Desulfatibacillum sp.
TTTACGGCGGAAACCGCAGCTTCTTCAAAATCACCAACTACGAGGCCGTGCTGCGCGACGTCATGCTGCTCGCCCGGTTCAAGCCGGACTTGGTGATTCTGGACGAAGCCCAGCGCATCAAGAATTTTTCCACCAAGACGGCCGAGGCGGTCAAATCCATCCCGCGGCGGCATTCGGTCGTGCTGACCGGCACCCCGCTGGAAAACCGGCTGGAGGACGTCTACTCGATCGTGCAGTTCCTGGATCCGCACCTGCTGTCCCCGCTGTGGCGCTTCGCGGCCGGGCATTTCATGCTGAGCCGCTTCAAGAAGGGCAAGATCCTCGGCTATCGCAATCTCGACCGGCTGCATGCGCAGCTCAAGCCCCTCGTGATCCGCCGCCGCAAGGAAGAAGTGCTGCGGGACCTGCCGCGGGAGCTGATCAACAACTACTACCTGGACCTGCACCACCAGCAGCAGAAGATCCACAGCGGCTACCTGCAGTCCTTGATCCCGATCCTGAACAAAAAGTACCTGACGCCCATCGACCTGCGGCGCATCCAGGAGTTGCTCGTGCGCATGCGCATGGTCTGCGATTCCGTCTACCTGATCGACCGCAAGACCCATATCTCTCCCAAGCTCCAGGAGCTCGAGGGAATCATCGACGAGATGGTGGTGCAAAGCGGCCGCAAGATGGTGATCTTCAGCGAATGGACCACCATGACCTATCTGATCGGGCGCTACCTCTCCGAGGCCGGGATCGGGTTCGTGGAACTCTCCGGAAAGATCGAAGTCAAAAAGCGGCAGGCCCTGATCGACGAATTTACCAGCAACCCCCAATGCCGGGTGTTCCTGTCGACCGACGCCGGCGGCACGGGGCTCAACCTGCAGGCGGCGGACTGCGTGGTCAACTTTGAGCTGCCCTGGAACCCGGCTAAGGTGCGTCAGCGCGTCGGTCGCGTGAACCGGATCGGCCAGAAGAGCCGCTGCATCAACGTGGTCAACCTGATCACCAAGAACAGCATCGAAGAGAAGATCCTGGCCGGATTGCAGCTCAAGACCGATCTGTTCACGGGTGTTTTCGACGGCGGCATCGACACGGTCGAATTCACGCGAGAAAAGCGCACCGAGCTGCTCAACCAGCTGCGCGGCATGCTCGCCATGGAGCCCCTGCCGCCGCCCCCAGCCGAAGTGCCCTCCGAAGAGCTTCCCGAGGACACCCCTCATTTCATGAACCCCGAAGCGCTGAAGTCGGCGGACGAACGGGTCATCGACGTCACCGCGGAGGAAGACGCGGCCGCGGTCCTGCCGGAGGCGCCGGAAACAGCCCCTGTGGCTGCGGCTCAGCCGCCGATCGGTCCGGAGAAGATGGAGGAAGTGCTGAATTCAGGGATGGCTTTCATCGGCGGGTTGCTGGAGATGGCGACCGGCCGGAAATTGGAGGCCTCCGCTCCGGACGGCCGCATGCTGCACGTCGACCCAGCCTCCGGCGAAGTAACTCTCAAATTCAAGCTGCCGGGCTTCGGGGGCAGCATTTCGGGATGAAATTCAAAGCATTCCATTCTTCCATGTAAGAAAGTCGGGACTATTTTACGGTAGTGTGGAAAAAAGTCGTGATCAACCGAGCGGTCTTGGATGGCCAGCAGGACAAGGTCGATTGGTGCACGGGTGTTTTCGATGGCGGCGGCCGCACGGTCGAATTCATGAGCGAAAAGAGCGTGAAGCTGCTCAATCAATTTCGACTATACCATAATGGTCTGGATGGGCACTCTAACATCCTCCGCGATGCGTGCCAGTTCATAGGGGACTGACGAGGGGTCCGTTAGGTCTGCAACTGTTAAGATCATTTGTTTTGAGTAAAGCGATTTTCGTTTGATATGGTTCAGGCCCGTTTACGTTAGGTCCCAAACTCACTTCCGCCATTGTTTCCGAAACTGATATCGAAATTGGCGTAAAACATGAATTGATGTCGGGCTGATTTTCTCACATGGCAATATACCGGGCTGTAATAGGTGGGCGATAACCCGTAAGGCTCAAAGTGCTTAAACAAACTGTTCGCTGTATTTGTTTCATGAAGAATCGCCAAATTTGTATCATATCTTTTTCTGGTGACCATATTGACCGCATCCAAAACCACCTCAAGCGCTAAATCCAGGGGGGGATCAACAATGATGACATCGAAAATCTCACTTAGAGGTTCAGGCCGGGTGATGTCGAACTTTTTAAAACCGGGTAAAAAGTTCAGCCTTTCGTCAATATCGAGTATACGGACAACTCGGCCCATATCTTGCCATATCTTCCCTATCATCGGTGTACACAGGCAGCATGGATTGGCAAATCGGTTTAATTTATAAACAAGATCTCTAGCGCAATCCTCCGTAAAAAAATACTGAGCTATGCTCCAGTTTGGCAAGAGGAGTTGCTTTTTCAAGCTGAACCTGAAGTACTTGGGCTGCGAAAAAAAACCGGTCAGGCTACTCACGAAAAATCTAAACGAGTCCAATAGCCTAATTTCATCCAAGACGGTCTCCTCCGATATTATAGATTCGGTTAAGTAGCCTTCCTAATATCAACTGGACCAAGCCTAATTTCTGCCGGAAAACTTTTTCCGGATGATACTTTTTAGCCTCATTTCCGGAACTCTATAGTATACCGTTGTCAAATAATTGATAAACGGGCTTTGCAGGTGGTGGCTGCGGCCGCCGCAGCAAACATGCTCTTTGGCCCCGAAAGACGCCTTGAAAAAACACAAGCCCTGTGCGCTATCGTCGCTGGGCACCCCGCCGAAATTATAGTATTCAACTCCTTCGTTCTTTAATTTCTCAATGATTTTGAAGTTAATTAAGGAATTCGCCTTAAGCTTATAGCCTAATAGATTGGTTCCAGCGAATAAGCCGTAAGCCTTTTTATTATAGACTGCCTCCAAACTGGCGGAGAGGGTATCCTCCTTCTTCTTTACATAGAAGGCTCTTACGATTCCGCTTTTAAAGAGCTTGTGAAGTATATCTCTATTCATGTAGGATATGTATAGGCTGGCGTAATCTTTATATTTTTTGGACAGGCGAATCGATTTTGTCTCCGCAAGCAGACGCAATAGGTCATCCAGTATCTCGGGAGAGCGGCTTTCATGGAACGTCAATCCCTCGCGTTCCGCCGCTCGGATATCCGTTCTCCTATTTTTTTTTATTTTCTTGATCAAATCTGACCAATTCTCTCGCAAGTCAACAATATACTCTTTTCGGATAGTGGGCTTAAACGATAAACCATGAGTGTTAACCGCACAGGGGAAATCCCAGGATTCCAGTTTCACGTAAGTATATTGTATTTCCCGTGCATAGCGTATCAGTTCTGCCATGCAAAGCTTGGTCAGTTCTTCATTCGCACCAGCTACCGCAGGGCCACTATAAAAAAAGAGAATTCTAAACAGTTTTTTCATCAATGCATTGGACGGCTCATTTCGGAGCCCTGCGGCCACACCTATTGTTTTTCGATCTGAAACGAATCGCAGGTAAATCGGTTTACGGTTTTTGTTTCTGAAGGATTCCAGCCAGGCAGGGGCAAAAAAGGGGGGCGCAGAAAAGAATTTGAGGTCTTCCTCCCATTTCTGCAAATCGGATTCTTCTATGACCTTCAATCTAATATTTTTCATTTTTCATGGCAAACGGGTCTATGCATTGTATTGTCTGGTCGAGTCAGCTTCTTAACCTTATTGGATTCTGACGATGCTTTCGTCTCTTGCGAGATCTTTTAACCAGCTGAAACGTATTCCGGCTATTTTCAGCAGATGAACTTCTTTAATTATCTTTCCCATGGGGTTGCCGGTTCGCGTGAAATTTCTTATGCCGTTCGCCAGGGCTGAATCGTCCAAAAAATAAGAAACCATGAATCGATATCCCTGCTTTTTGGCAAAAAGCAGTTCCGCAATGAATGATAAGCGCCTCAGGCCGAGGCCGCGATAG
>CAZEKN010000248.1:0-3919 GCA_964512755.1 uncultured Desulfatibacillum sp.
ACGGCCGTACGCTCGGCGTCGGACAGCGCCAGCATTCGTTCGAGTTGATCCAGGTGGCGGACACGATTGCGGATCTGCCACTGCCAGTCCGTCCACTCCTTGTCGGTTGCGGACGGGAAAAAGGCGCGGCGGAAGGCGGCAGCCCTGGGGCTGGATGTGGATCGTGATTTAGGTGCTGGGAAAACAGAAATTTTGCCCCTGAAACGCGGGGATAGTTCGGGTAGGGAAACGACGTTGGCAAGACAGCCGGATGAACCGGGAGGTTCTTCATCGCTTTCGCCTGCTATCTCGCTCGTTGATCCGGATGCTGCGTGGCTGTCAGAATTGTGAGACCGGACCACATCCTGTTTCATGGTTATCAGGGATCTCCTTTCACCGGGGCCTGCCAATGGCCCACATAAATAGTTAAATAGCTTGAAGGACGAAAAATATCAGGGTATATTATCGATATCGCGTTTTTGTGAGTTGCCTTCCTTTTGTTTAGCAGTTGGGTTTGGTGCCGATTCAGCAGTGATAGGCCAAATTCGCCCCCTCCATATAGTATTTTGATGTCAAACCTAATACAAAATATCGTTGTTGTCAATAAAATATTTTATATGGGAAATCTAATTTTTTTCTAATTCTCCTGGAGTATTATACTGTTTTTCAATTAATAATCAAAGCTCTTTTTCAGCCTGGTGATGCACAAATGCGACAGTATCCGCTATCCCGTATAATGTAGATTCAATGATACATATTTTGAACTCCATGCACCCAATTGGATGTCATTTTCGTACTATCGGATTACAATGAATTTTAGATTAGAAAAATCGAACATCGAATTCATAAGGAGGGCAGAAGCATGGCTCGAAAAGTGAAGAAGGACGCTCCCAAGCGACGACGGATTGAATTCTCGATAGAGATGCCCGAGGCAAGCCAGGTGATCCTGATGGGCGATTTCAACCAGTGGGAACCGAAAACTCATCCCATGCGCAAAGATGCGGACGGCGTGTGGCGCAAGACCGTCATGATCTACCCGGGGCGCTATGAGTACCGTTTCTGGGTGGACGGAGAATGGTACAACGACCCGCACAATCTGCAGCGTTGCCCGAACTGCTTCGGGAGCGAGAACAACGTGATTGAAGTGACCGTGTGAAAATCGCGGGCGCCGTTCGGATGGCGGCTTGCGGCCCGTTTCTCAGCGAGCCGCTCCGCTGGTTCGAGTCCCTGCGCGGTAGAGTATGCCCGGCGGAGGCCTGCGGGGATTATTTTTCGAGCGCCAGCTTGAGCACGTCCAGCATTCGATCCGCGAATTGAAATGTGATGTCCTTTTGCACTTTCTTCGGAATGTCTTCCAGGTCCTTTTGATTTTCTTTGGGCAGGATGACGGTCTTGATTCCGGCGCGGTGGGCGGCTAGAACTTTTTCTTTGATCCCGCCCACGGGCAGCACCTGTCCGCGCAAGGTGATTTCGCCGGTCATGGCGAGGTCTCTGATCACGAGGCGCTTGGTGAGGAACGAAACCAGAGCGGTGAAGATGGTGACTCCGGCCGAGGGTCCGTCCTTGGGGATGGCGCCGGCCGGTATGTGGATGTGAATGTCCTGGCTTTCGAAAATGGTCTCGGATAGACCCAGTTTGACGGCGTGAGTGCGGATGAAGCTCAGTGCCGCCTGAGCCGACTCCTTCATGACATCGCCGAGTTGGCCGGTCATGATCAGGCGGTCCTTGCCCTTCATGGCGGTGGCTTCGACGAAGAGGATGTCGCCGCCGGCCTGGGTCCAGGCCAGGCCGGTGACCACTCCGGGCGTAGAGGTGCGCGCCCGGGTTTCGGCGCTGAAGCGCACCGGCCCGAGATACTTGGTGACCTGCTGGGCTTTGATGGTCTCGGCGGTGATCGACTCCTCGGCGATCCGGCTGGCCACCCCGCGGCAGATGGAGCCGATCTCGCGCTCCAGGTTGCGCAGACCGGCCTCCCGCGTGTAGCCGGAGATGATGTGCCGCAAGGCCCCGCGGCTGAAGGTGATCTGTTCGGCCGAAAGCCCGTTGGCCGAGCGCTGGCGGGGGATCAGGTGCCGCTCGGCGATGTGGATCTTCTCGTCCTCGGTATAGCCCAGCAGCTGCAGCACCTCCATGCGGTCGCGCAGCGCCGGCGGGATCGTGTCGAGGATGTTGGCGGTGGCGATGAACATGGCTTTGGACAGGTCGAACGGCACGTCGAGATAATGGTCCTGGAAGGAGTGGTTCTGCTCGGGGTCGAGTACCTCCAACAGGGCCGAGGAGGGGTCGCCGCGGAAATCGGCGCCCAGTTTGTCGATTTCGTCGAGCATAAAAACGGGGTTGTTGGATTCGGCGCGGCGGATGCCCTGGATGACCCGGCCCGGCAAAGCGCCGACGTAGGTGCGGCGATGGCCGCGGATCTCGGCTTCGTCCCGTACGCCGCCGAGGGACATGCGATAGAATTTTCGGCCGAGGGCGCGGGCGATGGACTGGCCGAGCGAGGTCTTGCCGGTGCCGGGAGGGCCTGCAAAGCACAGTATCGGTCCCTTGGAGTCGGGCTTGAGCTTGCGCACGGCGAGATATTCGATGATGCGACGCTTGGGCTTTTCGAGGCCGTAATGGTCGTCGTCCAGCACCTTGCGGGCCTTCTTGATATCCAGGTTGTCCTTGGTGGCCTTGTGCCAGGGCAGGCCGGTCAGCCAATCGAGAAACGTGGTTGTGACCGTGTACTCCGCCGACGAGGGGTGCATGCGGCCCAGCCGTTCGAGCTCACGCTCCGCCTCTTTGGCCGCCTCCGGCGGCAGGTTGGCTTCGCTGACCTTGGCACGATACGTTTCAACCTCGGTAGTGGCTTCGTCCTTTTCGCCCAACTCGGTCCTGATGGCCTTGAGCTGCTCGCGCAGATAATACTCGCGCTGCTTCTTATCCATGTCCTCCTTGACCTGATCCTGGATCTTCTTGCCCAGCTCCAGGATTTCCAGCTGCTTGTTCACGATGCGCGTGACCTCCTTCAACCGGTCGGCCACCGGCTGGAGCTCAAGCACCTTCTGCTTTTCATCCGCCGTGGCGTTGATGGATGAGGCGATCATGTCGGCCAGGGTGCCGGCCTCCTTGATCGACTGTGCCATATAGACGACTTCGGCGGGAAGGGTCGGCGACGCCTGCACCACGCGCGCAAAGAGGTTCACGATGTTGGTCATCAGGGCCTCGATCTCGGTATTCTGCGAGGCGTCTTCGGTCAAATGCTCGACCTCGGCCTGGAAGAAGGCCTTGCCTTCGGCCTGCACGAGGCTCTTGATCCGGAAACGCCCCAGCCCTTGAACTAGCAGTTGCGTGCGGTTTTCGGGAGTCTTGGCCATTTTCAGGATCATGGCGCTGGTTCCCACGGACGCGTAGCTCTCCGGCTTCGGGGGCCCCTCCTGAGACGGGTCCGGTTTGGCGAAGACCATGCCGATCATGCGGTCGCGCGACATGGCCTCGTCAATGAGTTGCACCGAATCCGGCTGCATCACCAGCAGCGGAGTCACCATCTTGGGGAAGAGCACCGAGTCGACGACCGGCAACAGGGGCAGCGTATCGGGAAGCTTGTTCGTCGCCTCGGCTTCAGGCGATTTTTCTTCGGTCATGTCCACCTCCGAATCCGATTACTCCCGCAGCAGAAACGTGCATGCCGCTGGAGTTGAGCATTTACCGGGACTGCGAGTCATTCACCGGTTATGGGTACTTTGTAGGTCTGGTCCATCGGTCGTTTGACCAGCCGGATCTCCAGCAAGCCATTCTTGGACGCCGCGTTGACCTTGTCCGGGTCGATGGGGCTCGGCAGGAAGAGGATGCGCTCGAACCGTCCGCACTGGATTTCGGCCAGGCGGTAGGTGCAGTTGACACCGGAGGTCGGCGCAAGGCGTTTGCCCTGGATGCGCACGGCCTTGCTGCTGATCTCGAC
>CAZEKN010000249.1:0-3888 GCA_964512755.1 uncultured Desulfatibacillum sp.
CTTCCACCGTGATGGAGTATGTCTATGCCTGAGATATCCTATCTTGAAGCCATCCGCCAGGCACTATGGCAGGAGATGAAACGGGATGAACGTGTCTTCCTGCTTGGCGAAGATATTGGTCGTTATGGCGGGGCATTTGGGATGACCCATGGCATGCTCGACGAGTTCGGCCCGGAGCGCGTGCGCGAAACGCCCATCTCTGAGGCGACGATTGTCGCGGCCGCCATCGGCGCATCTTTGCTCGGAATGCGTCCTGTAGCTGAGCTCATGTTCATGGACTTCGTCTTTCTTGCGCTGGACCAGATCGTCAACCAGGCCGCCAAAATGCACTTCATGTTCGGCGGGCGGACAAACGTCCCGATCGTCATCCGCATGCCGGGCGGTTCCGGCTCCGGTGCGGCGGCCCAGCATTCGCAGTCGCTCGAGAGCACCCTGATGCATTTCCCCGGTTTGAAAGTGATCAATCCATCCACACCTTATGATGCCAAGGGCTTGATGCTCGCGGCCATTCGGGACCCGAACCCTGTTTGTTTTGTGGAACACAAGGCGCTTTATAAAACAAAGGGCGAAGTGCCGGAAGGCGATTACACCATTCCCATCGGCGTTGCCGAGATCAAACGCCCCGGCCGCGATATCACAGTCGTGGCAAATAACATCATGGTCATCAAGACCCTGGCCGTCGCCGAACGCCTTGCAAAGGACGGCATCGAAGTCGAAGTGATCGACCCGCGCACCATGCTGCCGCTCGACACCGAAACCATCATCAACTCCGTCCGGCGCACCGGACGACTGCTCGTGGTGCATGAAGCCTGCCAGACGGGCGGATGGGCCGGCGAGGTGATTGCATCCGTTGCTGGCAGCCCGGCCTTCGATTACATTGATGCGCCCATGCGCCGTCTCGGCGGCAAGGACATCCCCATCCCCTATAACCGGGGTTTGGAAAAAATCGCCATCCCGCAGGATTTCGAGATCGAGCAGGAGATCCGCGCCATGGTGGAAGGAAAGAGATAACATGCCAGTCCCGTTTATCATGCCCAAGTTCGATATGGATCAGGAAAAAGCCACCATCATTTCCTGGTCCAAAAAGGAAGGCGATGTCGTCAAGGCCGATGAAACCATCCTCACCGTGGAGACCGAGAAGGTGGCAATTGACGTCCCGTGTCCCGCGTCCGGCACGCTCGCGGGGATTCTGTACAAGGACGGTGACGTCGTTCCCGTGACGGAAGTGATCGCATACATCCTGAAGCAAGGCGAGACGCTTGCGGATTTACCCAAAGCGGGCCTGCCCACGCCCCCACCCAAGCCGGAACCCTTCGACGACGCTCAGGGCAGGGCTGTTCCCGTTTCTCAAGCCGTTGCCGCCCCCGTTAGCGCCACACCTGTGGCAGCCCGCATGGCAAAAGAAAAAGGCGTTGACCTGTCCAAAGTCCCGGCGTCGGGCGACAAGATCACAAAAGAAGATGTGGAACGATATATTGAAAGTCAAAAGCCTGCCGGACGTGTAACGGTCCCGGCCACACCCGCCGCCCGCCGCGTGGCGCGTGAAAGTGGAGTCGCCCTCGAAGCGGTGGCAGGTTCCGGCCCGGGCGGAAGGGTTCTGTCCGCCGACGTGCTGGAAACAGCCAGACCAGTCCCGGCATCCACAGTCACAAATGGCAATGGCCGTGAAGCAGACGTCGTCCCGCTGACGAGCATCCGCCGCACGATTGCCCAGCGGATGCAACAGAGTTTCCAGGAGTCTCCGCACATCGCCTTGACCGTGGAAGTGGATATGACGGAAGCGGAAAATGCCCGCAAGCGATTCAACCTGCAAGCCGAAAAACTGGGACAGCCGAAGATCACGGTCACAGCCCTGACGATCAAGGTTGTGGCCTGGGCGTTGGTCCGCAATCCGTATATTAACGCTTCGTTCAACGGCGATTCGATTTCCCTGTGGAAGGACGTGAATATCGGCGTCGCCACGGCGGTTCCGCAAGGGCTGGTTGTCCCTGTCCTAAAGGGAGCTGACCACTTGGGTGTCAGTGAGATCAATATGCGTTTGATTGACCTGGCCGACAGGGCGCGCGAGAACAAGCTCAAACTCGAAGATGTACAAGGCGGCACATTCACCATTTCCAATTTGGGCATGTTTGGCATCCGCCAGTTCCGCGCGGTGATCAACCCGCCTGAAAGCGCGATCCTCGCCGTCGGAAGCGTGGTGCGAAAGCCGATCGTCGTGGACGATCAGGATCGGGTGGAGGTCCGCCCGATGATGTCGCTGACACTCTCCGCCGACCATCGCGTGATCGATGGAGTCGTCGCCGCCCGCTTCCTTTCTGATCTTGTGACTGGAATCGAAGCCCCGAACATGCTATTATTTTAGAAAATTGCTGCCATGAATATTTTGGATTTCCTGGTCCCCGGTTCGGTTGCCCTGCACTATGCGGCGAGCGACTCAAAGGATGTGATCACCCATCTTGGGAATCTGCTATTCGACGCAGGCTATGTCCACGAGACGTTTGTCGCCGCCGCCCTCGACCGCGAAAGCCGACTGCCCACCGGCCTGCCCCTGAGCGGCGATGTCAATGCGGCCATCCCCCATACCGAGGTGGAGCATGTCATCAAGCCCGGACTGGCGATGGCGACCTTGTCCGCGCCGGTTACATTTCAAAACATGATCTCTCCTGAGGAGGCTGTTCCATGTCGGCTGGTGTTTGTGATGGCGTTGGATCAGCCCAAGGCCCAGATCGAGATGCTTCAGGAGATTGCGGGCATTTTGCAGAACCCCGCGCTCATCAACAGCCTGATATCAGCCAATGATTTTGAGGAGGTCCGGACCACATTTTCGAAAGCTCACTCATGAACCCTGGAACGTTTCACGCTTTGAAAGGATAGAAAGGAAACCCTTATGCAGATGCGAAAAACGATTTTGGTTGCCTGCGGTACGGCTGTTGCCACTTCCACGGTTGTGGCGAAATCCATCGAGGAGATTCTGCGCGACCGCGGGATTGATGTGATTACCCGTCAGTGCAAAGCATCCGAGGTGGCAAGCATGATATCCGGCGTTGATTTGGTCGTCACAACGACGCCCCTACCGGGAAATCTTGGAGTGCCGGTCATTCAGACTCTGGCGTTCCTGACCGGAATAGGAAAGGAGGCAGTTATCGAACAGATAATTCAGGCTTTGAACCCCTAATTCCTAAGTTGCAATGGATTCATTAATATCAAGAAGGAGAATGTAACATGGATGGTTTTTTGACAGCTCTTAAAGCGGTGATTGACAGCCTGGGCGCCACCATCGCCCTGCCCATCATCATCTTTGTTGTCGCGCTGATCCTGGGCGCCAAACCCGGCAAGGCGTTCCGCGCCGGCGTGATCATCGGCATCGCCTTCATCGGCATCAACCTGGTCATTGGTTTGATGTGGGGCGCCCTGTCTGAAGTTGGACAGGCGCTGGTGAAGAATCTGGGCATCACCCGCGACGTGGTGGACGTCGGCTGGCCCTCCGCCGCGGCGATTGCCTTCGGCACCAAGGTCGGCTTGTGGGTCATCCCCATTGCGATCCTGGTCAATGTAGTAATGCTCTTCCTGCGCTGGACCAAGACCCTCAATGTCGATATCTGGAATTTCTGGCACTTCGCTTTCGTCGGTTCGATGGTTGCCGCTGTCAGTGGCAATCTTGCCTATGGTTTGATTGCCGCCGCATTGGCAGCCGCATTGGGACTTTTCCTGGGCGACTGGACCGCCAAAGCGGTTCAATCCTTCTACGGATTACCCGGCATCTCGATCCCGCACCTCACCACCGCCCCGGGCGTCCCCTTCGCCATTTTCACGAACTGGCTTGTGGATAAGATCCCCGGCTTGAACAAGATGGAAGCCGATCCTGAGACCATCCGCAAGCGCTTTGGC
>CAZEKN010000250.1:0-2156 GCA_964512755.1 uncultured Desulfatibacillum sp.
ACGCCAGCGTCAGAAGGCCGATGCGCGCCTCCAGGCCGGGCTTGTCGGCGCCCGGCTTGAAATAGGCGCCGAGCGCGAGGTTATAGAGCTTCTTCATTTCGGTTTCGACGCAATGCTGGCGAAGGTCGAGGTCGAATCCTATCATCAAGTAATCCTTCATTTACGAATCCAAAAACCCTTTTTGACAAAGCCTCTCGAAGATTTGCTGACCTGCCTCTTGGATTCTCATCATTGAGCTATCGACCCTAAAATCTGGGGAAAGAGGTGCCTCGTATTGGCTACCGGCGCCTGGGAGTGCACTGATTTTACCCTCTTGAGCCCGTTGCCAAAGCCCTTTTGGATCCCTTTTCTGACAAACTGTTTTAGGGCAGTCGATATAAATTTCAGCAAAGCGTTTGATACGTGATCGGGCATGATCACGATATTCTCTACGTGAACCGGTGGCAGCAATCAGTACATTAACACCGTTTCCTGTCAGCAGCTCGGCTAAAAAGACGATCATATCATAAAACCATTTTCTCTCTTCATCGGTGTAGGTTGGGTGAGGGGTCAGGTGTTTTCGCAATTCGTCTGAATCGAGGATCTGAACTGAAACCTCCTGTTCGGCCAATATCCGCTTCAATTCATAACCGATGACGGATTTACCGGATGATGGAAGACCGGTCAGCCAGACTGCAAAACCGATTTTTCCTTGCGTCATTATCAACTCGCTATGTACCGATTGACCTTAGACAAATCATACCTCTTAAGGGTCATGACCCGGCGGGCAAATCGAAGCAACTTCACCCTCACTTCGGTGTCGAGGTCGGGATACCAAATGGGGCTTGCCAGGACTAAGGCCCTCCAGGCGAACCAGGGTTGAATGACTGTGAGCAAATCTTCATGCGAATCCTCGGCGACGTATGCATTCCAAAAGATTTCGTGAAGATCGGCAAATGGGCGTTCCAACTTACCGAATCGCTGCAATGAGAAAAATAGATAATTGATTGCCAAACAGCTGACGTCATCCGCAGGCTCCCCCCATTCCCCGCGGCTGCGGTCAAGGACCCAGAAGCAGTCAGACCTTTCGAAAATAATGTTGAACGGGTGAAAATCGCCATGGACCTGTGATAATCTGTGGCTTAAAGGTTTGAGACGCCAGCGCCAGCGGTTGGCCAACTCCTCAAGGGAGCGCAAATAGTCCGGGGAAGCATAATGCTGATCCGCAGGATAGCTGTCTGTGAGACCCATGATCCCTTCACCATGGCCGATAAGGTCTCTTAGCCTGCGGCGCCACAGAGCGGGGTCGTCACGCTTTTTCTTGTGGATTTCTGCAAGATATGTCCCAAGGCGTTTAGCCCGCAGCTCGTCCATGGAGGTGATCGTGGGATTGTCGCGAATGCGGATCAGATCTTCGGCATAGAGCTGACCGTCACGATAATCGGTGACCAACAGCATTTCTTCCGCATCTCGCACGGACTTCAGTTTTCCCTGCCGCGTGCGGATGATCATATCCGCTGCAGGCACGTGACGTGGCAATCGACCAAAGGTTTTGAAATCCAACCATACGGCTGCAACCCGGTCTTCTTCTCGCTCCCGCCCAAAAGCGTTATGCCGGATGCGGTGAAAAACCAAGCGCCGTTTGGCATCGCCAATCCTACAGGAAACCAGAAATGGCCGGCCGTAGCCAAACTGCTTTAATGCCTGGGTGCCTCCACCTTTCCCGGTCAGCTGACGGATATCACCTATTTCAACGGCATCCCCGAATCGGGTTTCGAGGTATGATTTTAGATTGGTTTCATCGAACCGCACCAGTACTTATCCTTTCTCAGTACAGCGGGATTTCACGCAGTTATGCCGATCCATATCTTGAAGAAAAAATAGCTGTTAGACGCATGCCAGGCACGCTTGCCGGTAATTGACCCAGTTGCGATAGACCGCGAAGTCGTCGCTGACCAGAACCCCGCGCCAGTTGTCAATCAACGCTTCAAACGTTTTCCGGGAACGGTTGGAATGCATGATTGTGCAATATCCAAGTCGTCGCCGATACGGAGGAATAGCTCCGGGCTGGCGTGAATATGTAAGTCATACGCACCGGAAAGATCCACCAGGCCCATATCTGGCCTCCTTTCAGCGCAGTTCGATGTGGTAGCGAAAGCGGTCGCCTCGACCGAAGC
>CAZEKN010000250.1:2256-3884 GCA_964512755.1 uncultured Desulfatibacillum sp.
TAGAGCAACTGGCGCGAAATGTTCATCCGGTCCAGGCCGGCGAAGATTTTTTCGGGAAGATAGAGGTCCTCGTACATCAGGGGCAGGTCGTTCAACGCCCGCAGCCGCTGGATGTGCAGCACCCGTTCCCGCACCGAAAGGCGCAGAACCTCCCGTGCGCGGGCTGGCGGCCGGACAGAGCCAGCGAAAAGCACTTTCGAAATGGGGACGACGCCCTCCCCGCTCAGGCTGACGTCAAACCTGAAGAAACGAAAAAAACTACGGGCAAAATCCGGCCGGGCAACGAAGGTTTCCCGACCTTGGCGCCGCAGGATGAAGCCCTCACGGGTCAATTCCGACAGGGCTTTTTTCACCGTGCCGACGGCGACGTTATAGGTTGCAGTTATATGTATGAGTATTCGTAAAAACTGATTTCGTCAAGAGCTTTGTTGTACGACAAGAGCCATGAAAAAAGTTAGGGTAGCCGTAGGTTGCGACCATTGTGAAAGGCCCTGAAGCCCTGGATGCTGTGGAGAAAAATCCCTTCCAAAGTATTAGGAGGTGTCAATCGAGGTCCGGCAGATTTTTTGCCAGCGTGAGGATGATCTGAGGGAGATAGACATCGGCTTTGGCCGCCGGAAAGCGGGCCGAGGCGGCGCCGCGGTGGCCGCCGCCGCCGAAGGCGGTGAGCAGTCGTCCGGCATGGACGTTGCAGCCTGGGTTGAAGATGCTGTGGCCGATGTTGACCGCAACGGTCCGCCTTCCGGGGCCTTCGTAGCGGATGCGGACGCTGGCGACCGTTTCCGGAAAAAGGGAATACGCCAGAAACCGATTTCCGGACGGGGGCTGCGCCAGGGAACGGAAATCCGTGATGGCCACCCGGCCCTCGATGCGCGTGAATTTCCTGAGCCAGTCGGCATATTCGCTGTTCTGGCGAACCACGTTCCGGCAGCGGGCCTCAACCTCCGGATGCGCCGCAACCTGCGCGATGTCCTTCTCCCGCAGCATCCGCACCAGCCGCTCCCAGTAAGCCTCGTCCCGGCCGGCCTCGCTCGACACCGTCATCGAAAGCAGCACGTAGGCATACTTTTCCGGATGAAGCACTTCGTCCTGGGAAAAATCGGCCGAGTCGATGCGGTCGGCCCAATAAGTCAGCTCGCTGAAGTCCCGCTTGAACCGGCCCTGGTAATATTCGAATACGAGGCGAGCGGCCGAGGGCGACTCGCGAAAGCGGCCCTTGAAGGCCCAGTCGATCCGATTGGTGGAATGGTGGTCAAACCACGTGTCGCAATGGGGATGATAGGGAAGATTGGCCAGGATGTCGCCCGGGCGGATGTCGGCCGCCCCTTGCGACAGTTCGTTCGGCTCGACCCAGTAAACCGGCTGCTCGATTTCCAGGGCATCCGCAATCAGGACCGCGCAAACCACTCCATCAAAGTCCGGTCGAGTGACAATCCGCATTCAATCTCCATCCGCTACTTCCCGCAGATCAGTGATACTTCGACCAGGACATCCCGCGGCAGTCTCGCCACCTCGACCGTCTCCCGCGCCGGTGGCGTATCGCCGAAGTATCCGGCGTAGATGCCGTTGAATTTGGCAAAGTCGCCCATGTTCTTGAGAAAGCAGGTGGCCTTGAGGGCGTCGGCCAG
>CAZEKN010000251.1:0-3883 GCA_964512755.1 uncultured Desulfatibacillum sp.
CCCAGGGCGACAAGATCCTGGATGTGCCGCTCGCCAAGGTCGGCGGCAAGGGCCTCTTCGTCAAGGAGATCGAGGACGCCCTGCTGGACGGCCGGGCGGACGTGGCGGTTCACAGCATGAAGGACATGCCCGCGGAAATCCCGGCCGGGCTGGCCATCGGCGCCGTGCCGGAGCGCGAAACCCCATCCGATGTGCTCATTTCGCGAAGCGGCCGCACCTTGAGGCAACTACCGCCCGGAGGCGTCATCGGCACGAGCAGTCTGCGGCGGGCGGCCCAGCTCCGGCATCTGCGGCCGGATCTGGAGGTCGTTGCGCTGCGGGGCAACGTGGAAACCCGCCTGCGCAAACTCGACACGGAAGAGCTGGCCGCGGTGGTTTTGGCTGCAGCGGGCGTCAAGCGCCTGGGCCTGGCGCAGCGCGTTTCCGAATACCTGGATGACGAGAGCATGCTCCCGGCCGTCGGCCAGGGGGCGCTGTGCATCGAGATCCGGGAGAAGGATCCGCGCATGGGCCCCATGGTCGCCGCCCTGGACCACCCCGCCACCCGCACGGCGGTCAGCGGCGAGCGCGCGTTCCTGAAACGGCTGCAGGGCGGCTGCCAGGTCCCGATCGCCGGCCACGGCCGCCTCGACGGCGCGAATTTGACATTGACGGGTCTGGTGGCCGATATCGACGGCGGCACCGTGATCAAGGATCGCCTGAGCGGACCGGCGGAATCGGCCGAGCGGATCGGCATCGAACTGGCCGAAACCCTCCTCAAGCGGGGAGCGGATCAAATTCTACAAAAACTCACCGGCGCCGTACTCTAACATGAAACCACCCATTGTTTACCTGGTAGGAGCAGGCCCCGGGGATCCCGGGCTGATCACCGTCAAGGGGCGCGAATGCATTGCAGCGGCCGATGTGATCATCTACGACTACCTGGCGGCCCCATCCCTGCTGAAGTACGCGTGTGAAACGGCGGAGCTGATCTACGTCGGCAAGAAAGGCGGCGACCACACCCTGCCGCAGGAGGAGATCAACGCCCTCATCGTCGCCAAGGCCCGAGAGAACAAGATCGTGACCCGTCTGAAGGGCGGCGACCCCTTCGTGTTCGGACGCGGCGGCGAGGAGGCCGAGGTCCTGGCGGAGGCGGGGATCGCGTTCGAGATCGTTCCAGGCGTGACATCGGCTGTCGCGGCCGCGGCCTATGCCGGCATCCCCCTGAGCCACCGCAAACTCACCGCCACGATCGCGTTCGTCACCGGCCACGAAGACCCGACCAAGGAGGAATCCGGCATCGACTGGGCCTCGCTCGCCAAAGGGATCGGCACGCTGGTCTTTTTCATGGGGGTGAAGAACCTGCCGCGCATCGTGAGCGAGCTGACCCGCCACGGCCGTTCGCCGCAGACCCCGGCGGCGCTCGTGCGCTGGGGTACGACCACCGAGCAGATCACGGTCAGCGGCACACTGGCCGACATCGTTGAACGGGTCCGGCAGGCCGGGCTTAAGGCGCCGGCGATCATCGTGGTGGGCGAGGTGGTCGGTCTGCGCGACCGCCTGCAGTGGTTCGAACGCCGGCCCCTGTTCGGGAAACGGATCGTGGTCACGCGCACGCGTGAACAGGCGAGCGACCTGGTGAGCGCGCTGACCGGCCTGGGGGCCGCCTGCCTGGAGGTGCCGACGATCCGGATCGCGCCGCCCGACGATGCCGGACCGCTCGACCGCGCCATCGCGGACCTGAAGCGCTTCGATTGGGTCGTTTTCACCAGCGTCAACGGGGTGAGCCGGTTTTTCGAGCGCCTGTTCGGCTCGGGGCGGGACGTGCGCGCCATGGGGCATCTGCAAACGGCGGCCATCGGGCCGGCGACCGCCGCGCGCCTGAAGTCCTTCGGGTTGACGAGCGATCTTCTGCCGGAGGACTACCGGGCCGAATCGGTCGTCACCGCCTTCAGCCGGCAGGATCTGGCCGGCCGATCGGTTCTGCTGCCCCGCGCCCAGGAAGCGCGACTGATCCTGCCGGAGGAACTCAGCGCCATGGGCGCCCGCGTCAGCGACGTGGCGGCCTATAAGACCGAACCGGCATCCGGCGACGGCCGGCTTCTGATCGAACGATTGGAAGCGCGCTCCGTGGACCTGATCACTTTCACCAGCTCCTCCACGGTGAAGAATTTCAAGGCGCTGCTGCCGCAGGGCCGTTTCGCCGAGCTGACGGCGGGAGTCGCCGCCGCCTGCATCGGCCCGGTCACGGCCGATACGGCCCGGGGCCTGGGCCTGGATGTCCGTATCGAGGCCAAGACTTACACGATCCCCGGGTTGTGCGAGGCGGTCGTTTCATTTTATTCCAGCCCGGCTGGCTGAAAACGAAACGGCGATATATTGAAATCAAAGCCGAACTGAGTTAGAGGCTAAACGAGCGATGATGGCAGGGCGGAAGCTGTTTTATCGGAAAGTCGGCCCGGTGTCGTCACGGAACCGATGGCTATGAAGGGATGACCCATGCGGATTGCGAAGGTCGAGAGGGAAGGGGTTGTCTGTTTGAAGATCGACGGCCGCCTGGATGCCAAGACCGCTCCTGAAGCCGAAACCACCGTAAAAGAAGTGCTGAGGGAGGGGCGCCTGCATCTGCTTTTCGACCTGAGCGGGATGGATTACATCAGTAGCGCCGGTCTGCGCGTGATTTTGATGACGGTCAAGGAACTGCGATCCAAAAAGGGCAAGGTGGCTCTCTGCGCGCTCACCCCCTACGTGAAGGAAATCTTCGATGTGAGCAATTTTTCCTCCATCATTCCGATCACCGATACGGTCGAAACCGGACTGCAGCAGATGCGATAGCCTCCGCGCAATGACCGGCTGCGGCCGGACAACCTCATGGATACCATCCCCGTCAACCATCTGATCGACCCCTGCAACCGGCGCCTGAACTATCTGCGGATCTCGGTCACCGACCGCTGCAACCTGCGCTGTGCCTACTGCCTGCCCTGCGAGGACGTTCCGCGCCTGCCGCACGAGGCGGTGCTGCGCTACGAGGAAATTCTGCGGATCGTCCGGGTGGGCGTGCGGTTGGGCATCTCCAAGGTGCGGGTGACCGGCGGCGAGCCCCTGGTGCGCAAGGGGATCATCGGTTTCCTGTCCGAGCTTTCGCGGATTCCGGAGATCCAGGACCTGTCCCTCACTACCAACGGCGTCCGGCTCAAGGAGCACCTCGAAGCCCTGACGTCCGCGGGCGTGTCCCGGATCAACATCAGCCTCGACACGCTGAAGCCGGAGCGCTATCGGAGCATCACCGGCATCGACGCCTTCCACGCGGTCTGGGAGGGAATCCGGGCCGCGCACGCGATGGGCTTCCACCCGATCAAGCTGAATGTCGTCGCCCTCAACGGCATCAACGACGATGAGCTGGTGGACCTGGCGCGGCTTTCGCTGGATTTTCCGTTTCACGTGCGCTTCATCGAATTTATGCCCATCGGCCAGTCGCGTATCGAGAAGCGCCCGTCGCTGCTCGTCCCGGAAATCCAGGCGCGCATCGCCGTTCTCGGACGACTGGTGCCGGTCGAGCGAACGGAGATGGACGGGCCGGCCCACCGCTATCGGTTCGAGGGCGCCAGGGGCGAGATCGGGTTCATCTCGGCGATCAGCCATCACTTCTGCCGCCGGTGCAACCGCCTGCGGCTGACGGCCAGCGGACAGCTGCGACCCTGCCTGCTGTCGGACCGGCAGGAAGACCTCAAGGGCCCGCTGCGCCGCGGCTGCAGCGATGCGGATTTGGCCGAGGTTTTTTTCAACGCCACCCGGCACAAGCCGGCGGATCACAACCTCGCCGTGGGCGAGCCGGCGCATGTGTGCTGTCAGATGCGTTCGATCGGGGGGTGACGCCCCGGCCGCGCCGGAGGGCCAAGCTCGG
>CAZEKN010000252.1:0-3866 GCA_964512755.1 uncultured Desulfatibacillum sp.
CTGAGCTCGGATTGATGAAATTAGACTCTCTAATATATTCCATTCCCAGGTTACTTGGGATTGGCAGAAAATATAACAGAAATGACCTCTTTGTGATACCTGAAAGACATCGAGTGCTTTGATCTGCATTCGCCGAGCCAAAAAATATTACAACACCATGCGATGCTGCCGGGAGCGGGACTCGTTTTCGGCGGTCACGCGGATGGCCCGCCGGCCGAGGACCGGGCATTCGTGCTCGCAGACGCCGCAGCCGATGCACAGGTTCGGGTCCACATAGGGCTGCTGCAGTCGAACCTGGATCGTGCAGACGCTGCCGGCGGCAGGGGACTCGGACGCGGCCAAGGCACGCTCGAGTTCGAGCGTGCCGGCCGTGTTGGCGGTGATCCGCAGGCGCAGGCCGGCCGGCAGCAGCGCATGGTAGTCGCCGGTGCCGAAGCGGCCGGTTTCGAGTGCGTCGGCAGCGAGCAGCAGGCGGCTGCGGTCGGCGCTCTTGAGCGTCAGCGGCGCGCGCGTGCGCACGGTGTTGAAGACTTCGCGGGTGAAGATGGCCTTGGGGCTGACCGGGCAGTTCTCCTGGCAGACGATGCAGGGCTTGTCCATCGCCCAGGGCAGGCAGCGGCCGCGGTCCACGAAGGCCGTGCCGATGCGCAGCGGGCCGCTGCCGGCAAAGCCGCTGCGGCCCAGTCGCTCGTCGAGACTGATGGGCCGGATGGCGGCCGTGGGGCAGAGATGGCCGCAGGCGATGCAGGTATGCTGGCAGCCGCTGGTTCCGATCCGGAAATTCAGTTTGGGGGTCCACAGCCCCTCGATCCCTCCCTCCAGACCCGCCGGGTGGATGACGTTGGTCGGGCAGACGCGCATGCATTGGCCGCACTTGATGCAGCGCGCCAGGAAGTCCTCCTCCGCCAGTGCCCCGGGAGGCCGGATCAGGCCGGCGTTCCAGTTCGGACCCGTGACACCGCCCAGGCGCAGGACCGGGGCCGCCAGCAGGCCGGACACGGCGGAGACCACGAACCCGCGGCGCGCCAGGTCCGGCAGCAGCGCTTCTCCGGACGCCGAAGGCCGGGTCCGGTAGGCGATGGCGTCGTGGCGGCATTCGTCCAGGCAGTTCAGGCACATGACGCATTCACTGGTGCGGATCGTTTCGGTGGGGGTGCAGGCCCCCTCGCAGCTGCGCTCGCAGAGGCGGCAGCCCGTGCAGCCCTCCTCCGTGCGTCCGACGCGCCATAGGGCCCAGCGGCTCAAAACGCCCAACAGCGCACCCAGGGGACAGACGAAGCGGCAGTAAAACCGTGGAATCCAAAGGTTGAGGAACAGCGCGGCCAGAAACACGGCGGCGATCCATCCGGCCCCCTCATAGAAGCGCGGCAAAGGCGCCGGCCCCACGCCCAGGCGGTCGGCGAGCGGCAGCAGGATCAGATTGACGGAGCGGTGTACGAGCGGCAGCGGGTCGAGCAGACCGATCTGCAGCGACCCGGAGGAGAGCCATTCGCGGGGGAGCAGAACGGCGGCGGCCAGAAAGAAGGCCAGGACGTAGTATTTGATCGCCTGAGCCGGGCGGAAGCGGTTCAGCTCCAGCTGGGCGGAGAGCTTGCGGGAACGACGCCCGAGATAGCCGATGGCTTGGTGCATGGCCCCGAACGGGCAGATCCAGCCGCAGAACACTCGGCCGAGCAGCACCGTCAGCGCCAGGGTGGCGAGCCCCCACAGCAAGCCGGCGTAAATCGTGCGCGTGGACAGCAGCGTCGCGAGCCCCACCAGGGGGTCGAGCTCGAGCAGCCAGTTGACCGGCCATCCCCGCAGCTGCCAGACCTCCTTCCCGAGGGTGGCGACCACGCAGAACCATATGAAGACCACGAAGAAGAACACCTGGCTGACGCGGCGGGCGGTCACGATCCTCATGCGGCCACCTCGATGGGGGACAGCGCGCGATAGTCGGCCGAGCCCGCTCCCAGGGCTTCGGCTTTGGCGATGAACGGCAGATCGGCCGCGGTTTTCCCGAGCAGGGTGGCGCCGAAGGCGTCCACGGCCACCTGGTCGGTGCCGACGATCAGCGTGCGCGTCTCTTTCAGGTCAGCCAGCGAACCGCCGGTGGGGCCGTTGCTGATCATGGTGGTGGTGGCGTCGAGCACCACCAGCGTGGGCGTCACCATGCGGGCCAGCTCGGCGATGATCGTCTGGATGTCCTGGTGGAAGATGTTGCGCCGCCCGCCCAGCAGGCCGTACCAGTTTTTCATCACCATCGAGGCCCCGCTGCGGTGATGGTCCTTGAGCGGCGCGAGGCCGATCAATTTGGTAACGCCCGATAACGGTTCGAGCAGCACGGGCCAGTTTTTGATCAGGGCCGCATCCTTGAGGGTCAGCGGTCGGAAAAAACGTTCTTCGGGCAGAATCAGCTCGGCGCCGGCACTGCGCGCCGCCTCACCGATCCCGGTCAGGGCGAAGCAGCTCGCCGGATCGTTGATCGGGTTGTCGGTCACGCGTACGGCCGCGGCGCCGGCCTTACGGCACAGGCGGATCATCTCCGAGACGAGCTCGGGATGCGAGGTGGCCGAGAGGAGCGGCGGCGATGCGAAGGCCGCGTTCACCTTGATCAGGACCCGGTCCCCCTTGCGGATGAAAGTCTCGATGCCGCCGAGGGCCTGCAGGGCCAGCTGCAGGGCGCGGGGGCGTTCGGCTCCCCGGGCGATGCACATCCTGCGGCCGGCTTCCGCAAGCGAAAAGTCGGGCAGGCCGGATGCCGCCGGTTCCTCGAATGACGGCCCGGGGCCGGTGGGATCGTAGGCCAGGGCGGCGATGCCGCCGGCGGCCAGCAGCGTGGCGCCGGCCCGGGCCGCACGGCCAATGAACTCGCGCCGGTTCAGGAGGGGATCAGGGGACACGCGACGCCTCTTTGAGCTTCTCGGCCAGCCGGCCGGATAATGACAGCGCCTTTTCGCGGTCGGGCGCCTCGTGGACGCCGGCCAGAAAAGGCCCCTGTGAGAATACCACTTCGTACATGTCCAGAATGGCGATGACGGTCGCGCCGCCGGCCGGCGCGTCGGCGGGGCTCGCCTCTCCGCCGTAGGCCTTGAGAAACTCTACATAGGATTGCGCCAGGTCGGCCGCTTCCTGCGGGTTTGCCCGGCGGGAGAGGAAGGCCGTCATTTCGCCGCCGTCGGCCGCATAAGCAGCTGCGAAGACGCGGTCCAGGCCGGACATCCCGAATGCGTCGGTGGGGATCAGGCGGATGCCGGCCTCATCGAGACCCTCCCGGGGAAAGAGATCGCGCTCTGCGAGGGCGGCCGCCGCGGCCGGCCGCCTGTCCATGAATCCGCGGGCGAGCGCCTCCAGGGATTCCAGCAGCTGCGGTTCCCGATTGGAGGCGATCAATTCCAGGTAGAAGGACCCGTGCGCCAAAAACAGGGCGTTTTCGGCCCGGTAGGCGAACTCAGCGAAATCCAGCGGCGTTCCGTCGCTGCGGCGCTGTTGGCTGAAAACCGCATAAGCGTTCGGCGCGGCACCCATATCGTAGACGAACGCTTCGACCCAGTCCTCCGGTCGCCCGGAGAGCGCGATGCGCTGGCAATCCAGGCTTACGAACCCGGCCGAGAGATAGAGCTCGGCCTTGCCGTTGATTTTATCCGAAAGCGTTTCGCGGTCGAATCGTTCCGGCGGCGAGAGCGGCGACAGGCCCTCGGGCAGTTCCAAGAAGGGTCCCGCGGAAGCGGGGGGCCGGGTGGCGACGGCGGCCCCCTCGAGGTAGTTGAGCACGGCCGGATTGAACCTGGACTGCGCCAAGCAAATCCAGAAGGCGGCCGCCGCCAGGACTGCGAACACGAACAGCCCGATCAGGGTTTGCCGGCGGGTCCGGGGGGCGCCGGGTA
>CAZEKN010000253.1:0-3858 GCA_964512755.1 uncultured Desulfatibacillum sp.
CGGCCCAGTCGGTGCCGACTTCGCCCAGGGCGTTGACGAAGGCGAAGATGCGGTTTTTGTTGTAGAGCAACATGCGCTTGTAGTCGCCGGGCTGCACGCCGCCGAAGGCCATGGCGGCGCGGTTGGCGAACCCGAGAGCGAAGATGGCTGAAGAAATGTAAGGCCCGAAGGGTACGATGCGGGTGTTCCAGCCGATCTGCACCCCTGCCTGCAGCAGCTGCTGGGCGACCGAAGTGTTGTTCTGCTGGGCGGCCAGAAAGATGTAGAGGCTGCGCTTCTGGTACTCTTCGACGATCAGCTTGGCGGTCTCGGGATCCGGCGCCGCACCGACGATGGCGGCAAAACCGGGAGCCGATCCGTCCACGAACTCGACCCCGCGTTTGCGGAACACGGTGTCGTCGGCAGCACCCAACCAGATCTTACCGGCCTCCTCGTCGATCTCCTCCGAGTGCAGGTAAAATTCCGGCTCGTTGAGATAACGCAGGGCTTCGCGCAGCTCGAAGCTGAAGAGTGCCGCCATGCCGGAATCCAATAGCGGCCCGAGGTACGGCAGGTGGTTCGTCCCCTTGATGTGGGGCGGCAGGAGCTTGCGCACCGTTTCCAGCACCTTTTTCATGTCTTCCAGCTTTTCCACCTTGATACCGAGCAACGAGTAGATCACCGGCAGGTAGTAAGCCGTGTTGGGGAATCCGACTTTGGTGTCGGCGTTGAAGGTCTCCAAGGCCTTCTTGTACTCGCCTTCAACCTGGGAAACGATGTTGTAGGCACCCTGAACCGCAGCAAACGCAACTAGTTTAGACATTCAGTAGTCCTCCTTCGTTGAGGATTTAATATAAACGGTTTACACCGGTATTCATCGATTACGGCGGTGAACCCAGACCAGGGTCTCCACGATTTTATCGGAAACCGACTTCTCCGGCACGGCCGCCTTCTTTTCGTCGGCCTTGGGAGCGGATGCCTTCTTTGCGGCTTTGACCGGCGCCGCGCTCGGTGCCGCGGCGGCCCGACTTTCGCGTTCCTTGGCGCGCTGCTGCCGGATCTTGTCGAGGTCTGCCTCGATTTTGGCCTTCTCCTCCGCCAGTCGTTGCGCTTCGGCTGCAGCCTTGGCTTTGGCTTCCGCCTCCGCCTTGGTCTTGGCATCGGCATCGGCTTTCGCTTTGGCCTCGGCGTCGGCCTTGGCCCTCGCGGCTGCATCCTGCTGAACCCGGGTCTCGGCGTCCGCTTTGGCCTTGGCTTCCGCCTCCGCCCGGGCTTTGGCGTCAGACTCGGCCCTGGCCTTCAACGCGGCATCGTCGACAGCAGGAGCCGCCGGAGCTGCCGCCTTGGGTGGAGCTGCCGCCGGCTTGGCTTCAGCTTTGGGCGCTGCTTCGGCCTTGGAAGGCTGCGCCGCCGCCGGCTTCTTCTCTTTTTCCTCCGCAATGGCGAGGTTGGGCGCCGGCGAAAGACTCAGCAAATCGATGTCCTCGATCGGCAGCTTCTTGGCGATCGGCGCAACCGCTGATGCCGCACCGCCCTTGCAAATCAGCTCGATATAGCTTTTCACCAGGCGGACCGCTTCCGGATGGCGCATGATCAGAATATTGGATCCGCTCATGAGGTAGGCGACCGCTCCCACGGCCTCCATCAGGATTGGCCGACGCTCCGGGTCCCCCAGGGTCGGAGCATCCTTGGCTCCCAGTTTGGCTTCTTTGGATTTCCAAACCTCGTTGCCGAGGTTATTAATGAGGGGATACTGGAGCTTGTCGTCGCCCTGCGCCAGGGCCGCCATGCGAATGCGCTCCATGACCGAATACGAATATTCCAGACCGTAACCCAACCCGCCCGTGGTCGGATCGATCAACATGCGGTTGGTCGGCATTCCGAGGTTTTCAAGGAGGATGTTGATCTGTTTGGCGAGGTTGACGTCGATGGGCGATGAGGCAATGATGAAGTGGCCGAAACCCATGGCGGCCGCCCCAATGGCCTTGTGATTCTTGTCTTCAACCGGCCCCAGGATGAGGTTATCGCCCTGACACGCTTCGGCGACTTTTTTAAGGACGGCTTCGTCCTTTTCCACATTAGCCGACCCCCATACCACCAGAGGCACATCCACCGCGGCCCGCACTTTTTTCACGGTTTTGACGGCGTCTTCAGCCGAGGCGTTCTTGCCGTTGGGGTCGATGCTCTTCAATTGCAGCACGATGATCTCGGCGCCGAATTCCTTGACACATTTCTTTGCCCACGCCCCGGGGTCCGACACCACATCCTTAAGCGGAGCCAGGGCGGCGTCGGGCCAATCTTCCGGAGCCATGTCCCAAACTTCCATGGCAATTTTGGGCGGATGGGGCATGGCACCCTCGAATTGGTAGAACGGATAGCACGTCTCCCCGCCGACGGTAACTGTGTTTTTACCTTTTCCGAGCGTGATTTCCTTGATTTTTCCGGTGTAGGATTCTTTGTAGAATTGGAAGCCCAATGTTCCCTCCTTGTCTTCTTGACCGGTTTATGGGTATGGTGATGGACCCGTTGGATCAGCGCATCGACCTATGGGAACAAATCAGGTGAAACAAAAAATTTGGATAGAAAAAAAGGCTGTTTCCCTTTATCGGCTGCATGAATTTTTGTCAAGAGAGGAGATGAAAAATTTCGCAGTTATTTCAATACTCGACTATACGACTGGGTTTATCCGGCCCGCTTCAAGCCGAGCCTGTAATCGTGGGAACTGACGCAGGTCAGTATGTGGAAGAAACAGGGCCGCGATATAGTTATCCATGTAGGAGGTTGTCTCGGACAGTTCGAAGTTGGTCATCTTGCGAACGACCTCGGCAACATCCCGGCGAATGCGGTTGGTCAGAGAGCTCATCTTGGCGCCCAGCAGCGATCCATTGCCCAGGTAGGCCACCCGGTCCGGATCCATTTCAGGCAGCAGGCCGATCGTCATGGCCTTCTCAAGGTCGACGAAACTCCCGAACCCTCCGGCCAGAATGACTCGCTGAATGTCATTCAAGCTCAGGCCGACCTCCGTCAGCAGCGTCATACAACCGCTGTATATGGCCCCCTTGGTGCGGATGAGATTTTCGATGTCAATCTCGGATAGGGTGATGTCGCGATCGATCTGAGTCTCATCCTTCCACGCCACTACATATTCGTAGAAACCGTCCCCTCGTCGGATGCGGGGGGTATTCAGATCCGGGTTGAACTTCCCCAGATTGTCGATGACCCCCATCTCGAACATCACGGCCACCATGTTAATCAAGCCTGACCCGCAAATCCCCTTCGGCCGCACTCGACCAATGGTCACGATCATGGGCTCCAGCGTGGCCGGGTCAAGAGAGAAGTCCTCGATGGCCCCCTTGGCGGCGCGCATGCCGAATTGCAGGCCGCCTCCCTCGAAAGCCGGACCGGCCGAACAAGCGGCGCAGGCCAGCCAGTCCCGGTTTCCGATGACGATTTCGGCATTGGTGCCGACATCGAGAAACAGCGTGAGCTCCTCCGCACGGTAGATTCCGGAGCCCATGACGCCCGCCACGATGTCGCCGCCGACGTAGCTCGACACGCAGGGATAGACCAATGCAGCGACGTGGTCCTCTAGATCCATGCCCAATTCCCGGGCCTTGATCGGAGGGTAGATCGAAGATGCCGGAACGTAGGGAGCCCGGCGGATGAAGCGCGGGTTGACCTTGAGCAGCAGCTGAGTCATCGTGGTGTTGCCGGCCAGGGTGATGGTGGCGATGTCTTGAGGGTCCGCTCCCGAGCGCTTGATGATCTTGCGCAGGATCTTGTTGATGGTTTCGATGACCACCTCCTGGATACGATCAAGCCCACCCGGTTTTTCCGCATACACGATGCGGCTGATCACGTCCTCGCCGTAGCTGATCT
>CAZEKN010000254.1:0-3856 GCA_964512755.1 uncultured Desulfatibacillum sp.
CGCCGCGCGGCACATATTTTTCCCGGCGAAAACTCACACAACCGTTTCCGCCGTCACCGGACTGAACGGTTATAACCGCTTCGTCAATAAATTTCACTCGGCTGCATGAACACTGACTTTTTGGCGCGAACGTCCGTAGCGCTCGAAAGCGACCTTCCCGTCGATTTTGGCGAACAAGGTGAAGTCCTTGCCCTGCCCCACGTTGGCGCCCGGGTGGAACTTGCTCCCCACCTGCCGGACGATGATGTTGCCCGCCTTGACCGTCTGGCCGCCGAAGATTTTCACCCCGCGGCGCTGACCGGCGCTGTCACGGCCGTTTCGCGAACTGCCAGCTGCCTTCTTGTGTGCCATCCTTCTACTCCTTGAGCGGATTCGCAGAATACCCAACTTCGGCGTTGCACGTCATCCCGCGTTCAGCGGGATGCGTGCGCCTTGAATCTGGCCCTTTTACGAATCCGCCGGGTCGTTGACGAAAGAATAGTTCGTTATGCTTCGATGCCGTCGATGCGAATCGCAGTGTAGGGTTGACGATGGCCCTGTTTCCGGCGATAACGCTTACGACGCTTGTACTTGAAGATGATGATCTTCTTGGCTCTGTCCTGCTCGACGATGCTGGCCTGCACCGCTGCTTTTTCCAGAAGCGGTTGGCCCACGCGGACGTTTTCGCCATCCGCCACCATGAGCACTTTGTCGAAGGTCACCTGGGTGCCGACCTCGCCGGGAATTTTCTCGATCCGCAAGGTCTCGCCCTTTTGGACCTTGTATTGTTTTCCGCCTGTGTTTACGACCGCGTACATCCGGAGGCCTCCTGAAAATAATAGTATCATAAAAACCGGTAAATATTAGATGATGCGAAAAAAATGTCAACAAAAAAATCAGGAGGAAACGTGAACGCGTCCGCCCCCCAGTCCGTCGTTCTGTTTGACCGCAGCGGAACCGCCTCCCTGGAGATGGAGCTGTTGGGCGAAGAGCCGCTGGCCATCCGGGTGGAAGGCAAGCCCTATGCGGTCATCATGCGCACCCCAGGAGAGGAAATCGCCCATGTTGCCGGTTTCTGCCTCGGCGAGGGCATTATCGACTCCCCGGCCGACTATGCTTCCATCGCCACCTGCGATGCGGAAAGCGCCAATGTGGTCACGGTGACGCTGAACCCGTCCCGCCGGAAATCCATCGGCGGGATTCTCGACCGCCGCAGTTACGTCAGCCAGACCAGTTGCGGGCTGTGCGGCAAGGAACTGGTTCAGGACCTCTATCAGCAGATCCGGCCCATATCAGCCGGCACGGCCGTTTCGATCTCCACGGCGCTCAAGGGGCTGGATTCCCTCTCCGCCCACCAGCCGCTCAGGAGCCGCACGCACGCTTCACATGCCGCCTCTCTCTGGGATGCGCACGGCAATCTCATCACGGTGGCCGAAGACATCGGCCGCCACAACGCCCTGGACAAAGCTATCGGCAAGGCGTTCCTGGACGGCCGCCTTCCGCAGATCGCCTTCCTGATTATGTCTTCACGGCTCAGCTATGAACTCATACAGAAGGCCGCCCGTGCACGGATTCCGATCATTCTCTCTGTGTCGCGGCCGACCGGATTGGCGGTTGAGCTGGCCGCGCGTCTCAACATGGGGATCGCCTGTCTGGCTCCCGGAGAGGGGGTATACATCTTCTGCGGCCATGAACGGTTCCAGCCGGGTTAGAAACTGACGACCTATGGCGTCTGATCCCGCCGGTCTCCGACCGGCGCTTCGGCGCACCCTCAGGTGGCTCCGCTGCACGCGGCCGCTGACGGAAGAGGGCTGACCGGTGCGGTACTCGCGAGGGTCGCGGCCGCCGGTGGTTCGACCGTGTCCTTTTTTTCAAGCAGCGATTTCAGCTTCAGCGTGGTCGGCTTGATCGAGATGGCGATGATCAGCAGGGCCGCCCCCCACTGCAGCCATCTCGGAACGATTTCAGCGGCCTGGCCGGCCGCGGCCTTGGCCGAAACCCCCATGGCCGCATAGGCCTGGTCCACCGCCCAGCCCATCAGAACCGAACAAACCGCGATGGCCGACAGGTAAATGGCGGTCGCCCGTTTGCCGAGGGTTCCGATCAGCACCGTCATCGAAGCCATATTCGTCGCCGGGCCGGCGAGCAGAAACACCAAGGCGACGCCCGGACTCACTCCCTTCAGAATCAGGGCTGCGGCGATGGGCGTCGAGGCCGTGGCGCAGATGTAAAGCGGGATCCCGACCGCCAGCATCAACAACATGGCCGGCAGGCCCGATCCCAGGTGACGGCTGAAAAAATCGTCGGGTATGACGACCGTGATCAGGCCGGCCAGCAGAAGCCCGAAAAAAAACCATGGCGCGATGTCGCCCCACAGATCGGTGACGGCAAATCGGATCCCGGCCCGCAGCTTCTCGTGGAAGCTGTGATGATTCCGGTGAACCTGGGGATCGCAGTTGACGCCGTCGCAGCATCCGTCCACCGGGCAGGTCAGGTCCGGGGCGACCGGCGCTTCGGCCTTGCGATAGCCGAAGAGATTTTCGGCGATCCCTGCCACGAAAGCCGTAAAGAAGGCCGCGACGGGACGCGCCACCGTCATGACCGGATCCATCATGGCATACGTCACGGCGATCGAATCCACGCCCGATTCCGGAGTGGAGATTAAAAAGGCAGTGGTGGCGCCTTTGGTGGCGCCTTGTTTGCGCAGCGACACGGCTGCGGGCAGCACCCCGCAGGATCAGAGCGGGATCGGCACACCGATCAAGGCCGCTTTGAACACCGATGAAAAGCGGCCGGTGCCCAGGTGCCGGGCGATGGAATTCGGATTTAGAAACACCCGGAAAAACCCGCTGACCAGAAGACCGAAGAGAATATAAATCGCCGCATCTAGAAGCAGCTGCCGGGATTCGTTCAGAATTTCAACGATGAAGGCCATGACGACGTCCTTTTAAATAAATCGTGTTTGTTGATGAACTCGTAAAAAGTCAGCCAAATCGATGACTTCGCAAAGAGGCCAAGATCAAGGCGCGCGAATCTCGTGTCGCAAGGCGTACTTGGCGTACGCCGCAGCGACGACGAGATGAAGCGCAACGCAGAGATTGGACTATTTACGAAGTCATCATTTTTCACGGATGTGGCGCAGCCCGATGTCGAGCAGCAGCACCACATGTTTGTCATCCAACGCATAGTAGACCACCTGGCCGTCCCGCCGGCTGCGCACCAGGGATAGATCCTTGAGTCGGCGCAGCTGGTGCGAGACCGCCGATTCGCTGATTCCGGTCAGCGCCGCCAGATCGCAAACGCACATTTCGTCCCGCCGCAATGCCATGAGGATCTTCAGCCGGCTCGGATCTCCGAGGACTCGATAGATCCTGGCCAGGCCTGCCAGTTCGTTATTCGGCGATCCCTCGCTGAGGGCGTATCTCACCCGATCGGGATGAACGATCCTCGGCCGGTCGACGGGATCCTGATATCCTATCGGTTCTATCCGCGGCATGGAGCCTCTGTATGAATATCTGAACACATGTTCAGATATAAGACCGGCTGCGAGGGTGTCAACGTCCGCTCGGGCTTAACCGTAATCTAACCGGGTCCTAACCGTGGTCCAATCGTCGACAAATAAATTGATCGCTGTTTCAAATATCGCTAAGCTGGTCAAAGATGTGCGGGGCGTTTTCAGCGCAACCTGATCTCAATCAGCTCCAACAGGACGAAACCATATGGCTAAAGAACGCATTCTGGTCGTCGACGACGAGGAAGATATCCTGGAATTGATCCGCTTTCATCTGTCGCGCGAAGGCTACCAGCTGGTGCTGGCGGCTACCGGCGAGGACGCCTTGAAAAAGGCCGGCCGGGAGGCATTCGACCTGGTCGTGCT
>CAZEKN010000255.1:0-3847 GCA_964512755.1 uncultured Desulfatibacillum sp.
CATGGGCGAGGTCATCCGCAGAAATGGACTCGGCGCCCTGCCGGCCGAAGATGACGACCTCGTCCTCCACTCGGGCCTCCGGTACCGCACTCACGTCGAGCATGGTCAGGTCCATGCACACCCGTCCGATCACCGGCACCCGGCGGCCGTGGACCAGCATTTCGCCCTTTGAGGAGAACTGCCGGCGAAAGCCGTCGGCATAGCCGGCGGGCACGGTGGCGACGACGGTCAGTTGCGGGGTGCAGTAGGTCATGCCGTAGCTGATGCAGGTTCCGGCCGGTACCGGCTTCAGGTGAATGATCCGGGTCTTCAGCGCCATGGCCGGCTTGAGAAAGATGCCGCTCAAGCTGACCTCCGCCGAGGGCTTGAGCCCATAGACCGCGATGCCCGGCCGGACCAGATCCAGGTGGGATTCCGGCATGGCGATGACCGCCGCGCTGTTGGCGGCGTGGCGCAGCTCGAACTCCAGTCCGTTGGCCCGCAGGGCGGATACCACCCCGATGAACAGGGCGAGCTGTCGCCTGGCGTAGGATCGGTCGGCGCTGTCGGAGGCGGCAAAATGGGTGAAGATGCCCTCCGCCTCCAGGCCGGGAAGGCGGGCGACGGCCGTCGCTTCGCGGATGAAACCTTCGTCTACGGCATGGCCGGGGTTCGATCCGCCGGCCGCAGCCGGCACCATTCCGAGGCGGCCCATGCCCGTGTCGACTTTCAGGTGCACGCGGATCTTCCGGCCGCGCGCCTCGGCGACGGCGGAATAGGCCCGGGCAGCTTCAAGGGAATAGACGCACTGCCGCAGGTCGTAGTCGATCAGACGGACGGCGTCGGCAGGCGGCGTATAGCCGAACACCAGCATCGGTGCGGCCAGACCGGCTTCGCGCAGGGCGACCGCCTCCGGCAGCCGCGCCACCCCCAGCCACTCGGCGCCGTTGGCCAGAGCGGTGCGGGCGATTTCGGCGGCCCCGTGGCCGTAGCCGTTGGCCTTGACGACCGCCATGAGCCGGGCCTGGGGGCGGGTGCGGCGGCGCAGCTCGCGGACGTTGTTGGCGATGGCGTTCAGATCGATTTCGGCCCAGATGAGAGGGGAATCATTCATAACGGTACGATTTCGGGACGATTAAGGGGTGTTCATCTCCTTAGGGTTAACTGGCGCTGAGCGGGTGAGCCTCTGGAAGGACTCCTTGGCGTGGTAGGAGCTGCGCACGAAGGGGGCGCTGGCGACTTCGGAGAACCCTATTTCGAGCGCCGCCATCCGCCATTTCTCGAACTCGTCGGGAGGCACATAGACCTCCACCGGAAGATGCTCCGGAGACGGCTGGAGATACTGGCCGAGGGTCAGGATGCGGCAGCCGGCCTCGCGCAGGTCCAGCAGGGCCCGTCGAAGCTCTTCCGGTTTTTCGCCCAGTCCCAGCATCAGGCCGGACTTGGTCGGGATCTTGGGCGCCAGTGCGCAGGAGCGGCGCAAGAGCTCCAACGACCGGCGGTAATCCGCCTGGGGGCGAACCTGGGGATAAAGCCGGGGCACAGTTTCGATATTGTGGTTGAGGACATTCGGCCGGGCAACCAGGACGGTTGCAAGGGCCGCGGGATCCCCTTGGAAGTCCGGGATCAGCACCTCGATCTCCGCTCCCGGCAGCCGCCGGCGAATCTCGCCGATGGTCGCCGCAAAGTGAGCCGCCCCGCCGTCCGGCAGGTCATCGCGGGTGACGGACGTGACCACGACGTATTTCAGGCCCATGCGTTCGACCGCCTCGGCCACGCGGCCCGGCTCGCCGGGATCGAGCGGTTCGGGCAGCCCGGGGCTCACCGAACAGAAGCGGCAATTGCGGGTGCAGCGCTCCCCCATGATCAGGAACGTGGCGGTGCGGTGGGAGTAGCACTCCCAGATGTTCGGGCACTTGGCCTCCTGGCAGACGGTGTGCAGCCTGCCGGCCTCGATGAGCTCGCGCACCTGGTTGAAGGACTCACCGCTCGGCAGCCGGCGTTTCAGCCAATCCGGCTTGCGGGTCAACAGGGGTTTTGAGGCGGTGTCCGTCATTGCGCTTATCCGTCGCGGCAAGATGCCGCTCCCACAGAAAAAAATTCAGCTTCGGTGCATGAAAGATCGGCCAGCCGTGACAGGTCCTGCCGGTCGACAGACGTCAGCTCGGCCTGAAAAACCGCCTCGATGTGTGCTTGCATGACCCGTTTGACATCGGCGATGTCTACCGGTTTTCCAGCCTCCGCCTGGATCGAGGTCACCCCGACCCCCTCCAGGCCGCAGGGCTGGATCCAGCCGAAGGGTTTCAGGTCCAGGTTCACGTTGAGGGCCAGGCCGTGGAAGCTCACCCCGCGGCGCACGGCAATGCCGATGCTGCCGATCTTCTTCATGCCCACCCATGCGCCGCGGTTCAATGGGTTGCGGCCGGCCGGAACGCCCCAGCTGGCACCGGTGCGGATCATCACGTCCTCCAGACGATCCACCAGGTCGACGACGCCGAGGCCGACGCTCGGTAGGTGGACGATCGGGTAGACCACCAGCTGGCCGGGGCCGTGATAGGTGATGTTGCCGCCGCGCTCGATCTGAACCACGGCAATACCGGACTGGCCGAGCCAGGCCTCGCTCACCAGGAGGTTCTCGCGGCCCCCACGCCGGCCGAGGGTGAATACCGGCGGATGTTCGAGAAAGAGCAGGACGTCGGCGCTCATCCGGCCCTGGGAACGCGCCGCCACCAGCCGCAGCTGGAGGTCCCAGGCGTCGATGTAGGGGATTACGCCCAGGTCGACGAAATACCATGTTCGTTGTATTCGGGTGGTCATCATCTGATTACGAGGTTATCATCATTTGGGCCAGAATTGAGGGCCTTGGAACTCGTCATTAACTCAGCCCTCAGCCCTCATTACTTAACCCTCTCCGCTTACCCCGTCAGACACGGCTTGCGGGCGGCGGCGGTTTCGTCGAGCCGTCTGCGTTTGGCGCGGGTGGGGGCCTGGTGCAGGAGATCGGGCGCTTCGCGGGCTTCGGCGGCAATGGCTTTCATGGACTCGATGAAGAGGTCCAGGTCCTCCTTCGACTCGGTCTCGGTGGGCTCGATCATGATGGCGCCGGGGACCACCAGCGGAAAGTAGATGGTGGGCGGGTGGAAGCCGTAATCCATCAGGCGCTTGGCGATGTCCAGCGTGGTAACCTTGTAAGCCTGCTGGAGGCTGTCCGAGAAAACGCACTCGTGCATGCACGGCCGGTCGTAAGGCAGGTGATAAACCCCCTTGAGCCGCTCTTTGATGTAGCGGGCGTTCAGGACGGCGAGCTGGCTCACCCGTTTCAGGTCTTCGGCGCCCATGGTCCGGATGTAGCTGTAGGCGCGGACCAGGTTGGCCATGTTGCCCCAGAAGGCCTGCAGCTTTCCGATCGACAGCGGAAAATCCTCGGACAGCACGTAGCGGTTGTCGACCATCCGCACCCGCGGCACGGGCAGGAAGGGCTCCAGGTGCCGGGCCACACAAACCGGTCCGGCGCCGGGGCCGCCGCCGCCGTGAGGCGTGGAGAAGGTCTTGTGCAGGTTGAGGTGCAGCACGTCCACGCCCATCCTCCCCATGTGGACCATGCCCAGCACGGCGTTCATGTTGGCTCCGTCGCAGTAGACCAGGCCGCCCCTGGCGTGCACGATGTCGGCGATGGCCTTGATGTTCTCTTCGAAGAGGCCGAGGGTGTTGGGGTTGGTCACCATGATTCCGGCGGTCTGGTCGTCCATGACGGCCGCCACGGTTTCCGGGGCCAGCATGCCGTCCGCGTTGGAGGCGATGGCCACCGAGGTGTAGCCGCAAAGGGAAGCGCTGGCCGGGTTGGTGCCGTGGGCCGTGTCGGGCACGA
>CAZEKN010000256.1:0-3827 GCA_964512755.1 uncultured Desulfatibacillum sp.
ATTTTTTTTTGCTATGAGCTTTCAGCTTTGAGCTCGCCCCTCGTTACGCCGCCTTCTCCAGCTTGACCGCACAGACCTTGAACTCGGGAATCCCGCAGACCGGGTCCAGGGCCGAGTTCGTCAGCCGGTTCGCGGCGGCCTGGGCGTAATGGAAGGGAAGGAACACGGTTCCCTGAACCGCCTTGGGCGAGATCCTGAGCCGTGCCTGGATGCGGCCGCGGCGCGAGGCGATGCTCACCAGTGCCCCGTCCGGCATGGCGAGGGACTTCGCGTCGGCGGGTGAAATCTCTACGAAGCATTCCGGAGCGATCTCGTTCAGCCCGTCGGTCTTCATGGTCATGGTGCCGGTATGATACTGCTGCAGCAGGCGGCCGGTGGTCAGATACAACGGGTAGTCGCGGTCGATCGTTTCCGCCGGAGGCAGGTAGTCGATGGCGTTGAAGACGCCCCTGCCGCTGGTGAACTGCTCACGGTGCAGGATCGGCGTGCCCGGATGCTCCTCGTTGGGGCAGGGCCAGTGGAGGCCCTGCCGCTCGATCCGCTCATAGCTGATCCCGGCATAGGAGGGGGTTACGCTGCGCAGTTCGTCCAGGATCTGGCGGCTGTCCGCGTAGGACATGGGATAGCCCATGCGCGTGGCCACGTCGCAGACGATCCGCCAGTCCTCGCGCGCTTCGCCCGGCGGCTCGACCGCCTTGCGCACCCGCTGCACGCGGCGCTCGGTGTTAGAAAAGGTCCCGTCTTTTTCGGCGAAACACGCCGAGGGCAGCACCACGTCCGCCAGCTTGGCGGTCTCGGTCAAGAAAATGTCCTGGACCACCAGGAAGTCGAGCTTGCGCAGGCTCTGCTCGGCATGGTTCAAGTCGGCATCGGACACGAGCGGATTCTCGCCGATGATATACATGGCCTTGAGCTTGCCGTCGTGGGCCGCCGGCAGCATCTGCGTGACTTTGAGTCCGGCAAAGGCCGGCAGGCTGTCCACCTTCCAGGTTGCCGCCATCCGCCGGCGGGCGGCTTCGTCCGTCACCTTCTGATACCCGGAGAAGACGTCCGGCAGGCCGCCCATGTCGCAGGCGCCCTGCACGTTGTTCTGGCCGCGCAGCGGGTTCACCCCGGTGCCCGGCCGGCCGATATGACCGCAGAGCATGGCCAGGTTGGCAAGCGATTTGACGTTGTCGGTGCCGGTGGTGTGCTGGGTGATGCCCATGCAATAAAGGATGCTGGCGCGCTCAGCGCCGGCATACATGCGGGCGGCTTCGATCAGGTCGGCGGCGCGGATGCCGGTGATCGTTTCGACGTAGTCGGGCGTGTATTTTTCGACGGTTTTGCGCAGCGCCTCGAATCCCGTGGTGCGGGCGTCCACAAACGCCTGGTCGTGCAGGCCCTCGCTGATGATCACCTGCATCAGTCCGTTGATCCAGGCCACGTCGGTGCCGAGGTTGGGCCGCAGCCACTTGCGGGCGTACCGCGTCATGGCGATCCGGCGGGGGTCGACCACGATCAGCTGCTTGCCCTTCAGGTGCACGGCGCGCTTGACGACGCTCGAAATGACCGGATGATTTTCGCTGGTGTTGGACCCGGTGATCAGAATCACGTCCGCCTGCTCGATGTCGGCGATGGTGTTGGTCATCGCCCCGCTTCCGAACGCTGCGGCCAGACCGGCCACGGTGGAGGAATGTCAGAGACGGGCGCAGTGGTCGATGTTGTTGGTCTGCAGCACCGCCCGCGTGAATTTCTGGGCGATGTAGTTCTCCTCGTTGGTGATGCGCGCCGAGGTCAACACCCCGATACTGTCGGGTCCCGAGCCGGCCTTGATCTCGCTCAGACGGCGCGCCACCCGATCCAGCGCTTCATCCCAGGACGCCTCCCGCAGGGCGCCGTTATCGCGGATCAGCGGCCGGGTCAGGCGCTCGGGCGAAGCGACAAAGTCGAAGCCGAACCGGCCCTTGACGCAGAGGCTCCCGAAGTTGGGCGGCACGTCTTCGACGCCGGTGACCTGGACCACGCGGTTGTCCTTAACATGCAGCTCCTGCTGGCACCCCACCCCGCAATAGCTGCAGGTGGTGCGCACCCTGCGGGTCTCCCACGGCCGTACCCGATGGCGGACATCCTTTTCCACCAGGGCCCCGGTCGGGCAGGCCTGCACGCACTCGCCGCAGAACACACAGTCCGAATCCCGATACGGCCGGTCGCCGGCCGCCACGATCTTGCTGCGGGCCCCCCGGAACCCCTGGTAGATCGCCTGGTTCACCTGCACCTCGTTGCAGGCCTGCACACAGCGGCCGCACAAGATGCAGCGGGCGAAATCGCGCACGATGAACGGATTCACGTCCTCGATCGGGTAGCGGGGCGGTGTGGGACTGAACCGGCCGCCGGTGACATTGTAGCGCCAGGCCAGCTCCTGAAGCCGGCAGTCACCCCACGCCGGGCAGGGCTCCAAATCGCCCCCCGCGCGTTTCAGGCGGTCCGCATACTCTTCGTAGCTGCGGCCGTCCGATCCCTTTACCATGCAGTTGTGGTTGCCGGATGATAGCAGGAGCTGGATGACCATGCGCCGTGCGGCCGTCACTTTGGGGCTTTCCGTGCTCACCACCATCTTGGGAGCGGCCGGCATGGCGCAGGACGCCACGAGCGAGCGGGCGCCCTGGACCTCGACCACGCAGACGCGGCAGGCGCCGGTCGGCGCAGTCCCCTTGAGGTGGCAGAGGGTGGGAATGTCAATGCCGTTGCGCCGGGCCACATCGAGAATGGTTTCACCCGGCTCAAACGTGAGCTCCTGGCCGTCGATGACGATCGGATGGGCTGACGTGGTCATAGGTCCTTCGGATGGCCTTTCAGGTTAGAATTAGTGTAACATGCCAATATAAATAATTATTTCTAGTACAACGGGCGGATGGGCAAAAACTTAGAAAGTCTTATCCGAACACACGCCCTTTGTCAATCCGCTTCGAGGCGATGGGCGAAGGCCGGCTACCGAAAGCAGCATAAAATAAAAGCCGACGCCGATGGCGCCGCCGAGAGCGTCGGCCAGAACATCCCACGCATCGGCCGTCCGGAATACGACAAACGATTGGTGGATTTCATCGCTCAGGCCGAAAAGAGCCGTTGAAAGCACCGCATAGCGGGCCAGCGACCGGTTCGAAGCTTCCGGCCATCCGGACCGGTAGGCGCGGCAGAAGAGCAGGCCCAAAAGACCGTAGCCGCCGGTATGCAGCAGCTTGTCGAAATACGGCAAACTCGGGATCGACTCCGGCGCAGGATAATGCGATTGAAATACGATGAGGACGCTGTAGGCGATCAACGGCAGCCAGTATTTTAAAAAAAGGCGAAAGGCGAAAGGTGGAAGGCGGAAAACAGACGAACGGCGGTCTCGGACATCCGCTATATCTTTTCCGACTTCCACCTTCCGCCTTCTCCCTTCCACCTTCAAAACCCCGTCGTCGGCCGGCGGCGTCCGTAGCGCGCCTCGCAGGGGGCGTTCTTGGTGACATGCCGCCTCAGCTTGCGGCACCAGACCGACATGAAGGTGCGGCAGCTGCCGTCGAGCCCGGCGGTCTTGGCGAAGTCCGCGCAATCGCAGCGCAGGTCGCAGAAGGTGATCCGGCTGGTCGTAACGCCGGCGTTGGCCGGCGGTTGTTGAGGTTTACGCGCCGCCCGGGTCTTCATGGACGGTCTCCCGCGCCAAAGCCTTCGAAATCCAGCGCACGGCGCTGCGCATTGTCGCGCACGGCTTCGATGAAACGCTCCGGTGAAACCCCGTATACGACCTTCCCGTCGAGAGTCCGCACGGCCAGCGTCCCACCCTCCTTTTCCTTCGGCCCGATGGT
>CAZEKN010000257.1:0-3825 GCA_964512755.1 uncultured Desulfatibacillum sp.
AGGTAAGCGATGCCGAGATCCTTCTGCAGATCCTGCAGCAAATTCACGATCTGCGCGCGAATCGATACGTCCAGGGCGGAGACGGGTTCATCGGCTACGATGAATTCGGGATTCAGGGCGAGCGCCCGGGCGATTCCCACGCGCTGACGCTGCCCACCGCTGAAGGCATGGGGATAGCGGCTGCCGGCATCCGGCGGAAGCCCGACGCGATGTAGCAGCTCGATCACTCTTGCCTCGGCCGCACGCGAGCTGGCGGCCATGCCGTGAACCACCAATGGCTCGGCAACGATGTCGCGGATGCGCATGCGCGGGTTCAAGCTGGCGTAAGGGTCCTGGAACACCAGCTGCATGTGGCGGCGCAGGGGCCGCAGGGTCTTGGCCGTTGCATGGGTGATATCACACCCCTTGAAAAAGATGCGGCCTTCCGATAACGGCACCCGCCGAAGAACGGCGCGACCGGCCGTGCTCTTGCCGGACCCGGACTCGCCGACCAGCCCCAACGTCTCGCCGGGCATGATCGCAAACGACACATCCTCCAACGCGTGGATCTCTATGCGGTGCTGGCCCCAGAACCCGCTGCGGCCCGCGTCGAAACGCACCGTCAACCCCTGGACCTGGACCAGAGGAGCGCTTTTTCCTGCTTGATCCCGATTTTCAAGAGCGGGTTTCACCTATGCAACGACCTGTCAAATTTGTTTCGGATTTCGGTTTTATTCATCATGGTTGTTGCTGTCCGGCACACCAGCATGACACCATGCGATCCTCCTCATAAAATGTCATCTCCGGCTGCATGCAGCAGTTTTCTCCGGCGCAGCTGCAGCGCGCGGCAAAGGCACAGCCCTGCGGCGGAGCGATCAGATTGGGAGGCAGCCCCTCGATCGCGACCATGCGTTCACTGACCTCGTCCGGCCGCGGAGTAGCCCTAAGAAGCCCTTGCGTGTAAGGGTGGACCGGCTGCTCGAAGATGTCCTCGGCCAGACCCACCTCGACGACTTTGCCGGCATACATAACCGCCACCCGATGACACATCTGGGCGATGACCCCCAGGTCGTGGGTGATCAGGATGACGGACAGCTGGAGCCGGTCCTGAAGGCCGGCTAATAGTTCCAGGATCTGGGCCTGGATGGTGACATCGAGCGCCGTGGTCGGCTCATCGGCAATGAGCAGCTGCGGCTCGCAGGCCAGCGCCATCGCGATCATCGCCCGTTGGCGCATGCCGCCGGACAGCTCGTGCGGATATTGGCTTAGGCGCTTCTCGGGCGCACTGATGTCCACCAGCGCCAGGAGCTCGCCGGCCCGGGCTCGAGCCTGTTTCCGGCTCATGCCCAGGTGGTGTCGCAGGACCTCGGTAATTTGAGCGCCGATCGTAAAAAGCGGGTCGAGCGAGGTCATCGGGTCCTGGAAGACCATGGTTATCTCCCGGCCCCGCACCGATTCCATATAAGCACGGCCGCCCGGGCCCAACAGCGATCGGCCCTTCCAACGAATGTCGCCGCTGATGATCTCGCCGGGGACGTTGATCAATCCCATGACGGACTGGACGGTGACGCTCTTGCCCGAACCGGACTCGCCCACGATCCCCAGGGTTTCTCCCGGTCGGACGACAAGATTGACACCGCGGACTCCTTGAACGACGCCATGCCGCGTGGTGAAATGAACCGCCAAGCCGTCGATTTCGAGCAACGCGGGTTCCTGGTGCTGCGTCATGGCGATGTTGTCTCCTGAAGCTGGCGCGGCGAATGCTTCTTGCGCAGGGCGCGCATCTGGCGCGCGAACTGTTTCTCACGCTCCTGGGGGTCCGAAATCAAGCGCATCCAGCTCGCCACCAAATTGATGGCCAGCACCGTGATGGAAATAGCGACGCCCGGAAACGTCACCAGCCACCAGGCGCGGAACATGTAATTCTTCCCGGTCGCCACATCCAAACCCCAGGACGTCGCCGGCGGTTGGATGCCCATCCCCAAGAAAGAGAGTGCGGCCTCGGCCAGGACGATGCGCGCAAATTCAAGAATGGCCAGGGTCAACAGCGGTGAGGTCAGATTGGGCAGAATGTGGCGGAAAACGACCCGCACGGAACTGCAACCGACCATCTCGGCGGCCTCCACATAGGCGGTCTGCCGGACCGAGAGCACGGCGCCCCGGGTCAAGCGGCCGTACACCATCCAGCCGTTCAGCGATAGCACCAGGACCACGGTCAGCATGCTGGGGCCGATGACCGCCAGGATGATCAGAGCGATCAGCAACCCCGGGAAGGCCACCTGAGTGTCGATCCAGCGCATGATAAAACTGTCGGTGCGGCCGCCGCGGTAGCCGGCGATAAGTCCAAGGATCACCCCGAACGTCCCTGCGATCAGAACCACCGCGGCACCCACGGTGAGGGAGACGCGCGAGCCGTGGATCACCCGGGACAACACATCCCGGCCTAAATGATCCGTGCCCAGGACATGCCTCCAGCTGCCGTTGTCTTCCCAAACCGGCGGGGCGAGGCGCGCCCGAAGGTCCTGCGTCGCCGGAGAATAGGGAGCGATCAACGGGGCGGCCACGGCCATGAGAATCAGGGCCACGACCATAACGATTCCGGCGGACCCCGCCTTGTCCCGCCAGAGCTCATCGAGCAGGGATTTCATCCGGCCGTCTGGCGCTTCGCGCCGATGGGAGGCGGCAACGGTCATGGTCATGCAAGCTTTAACCGTGGATCGATGGCTTTATAGACCACGTCCATCAGGATGTTGATCAACACCACCAGGATGGCCACGGTGAAGACGATGGCCTGCAACAAAATCAAATCCTCGCGTTCGATGGCCTGAATGGCGGTCAGCCCAAGCCCCGGCCAGGCGAAAACGGTTTCCACCACCACCGAGTAGCCGGCCACCGCCCGGATGAGCTCCCAGCCGCACAGGGTGACGACCGGCAGCGCGGCGTTCCGCAGAGCATGCACGCCCACCACCCGGTAAAAAGAAATTCCCTTGGCAAAGCAGGTCCGGACGTATTGCTGGTTCAATTCGTCGATCATGGAGGAGCGCACGATCATCACCAGCCGTGCCAGCGCGGGCAGCGCCATGGTAATGGTGGGCATGATGAGATGGGCCGGCGTGTCAACGCCGGAAGTCGGCAGCCAGCCGAGTTGAACCGCAAACACGACGATCAGAAGCAGCCCTAGCCAGAACTGCGGCACCGAGAGCCCGATGAGGCTTAGGAAAACCGTGCTGCGGTCGGAGGCGCCTCCCGGCCGAAGTGCCGCGATGATTCCAAGCGGGATCGACAGGAAAAAGGCCAGCCCGATGCCCATGAAGGCCAGTTCCAGGGTCAGCGGCAGCTTTTCGAAAACGATCCGCATGGCCGGACGGCGCTGCCAGAGGGAATCCCCGAAGTCGAGCCGGGTAAGGCCTTCCATGAAATCCACGAACTGGACATGGATGGGGCGATCCAGGCCCAGCTGTTTTTCAAATTCCGCGCGCTGCTCGGCAGTGGCCTCGAGAGGCAGCATGACCTTGACGGGGTCGCCCACCAGGCGGGTCAAGACAAAAACCAGCACGGTGACCCCCAGGATCACCCCGCCACCCTGCAGGAGGCGCTTGAGAAAATAACGGCCCAATCCCCTTATTTCACCTTCATCTCGCTGACCAGCATTTTGGCATCCACTCGGCCCGGCCAGGCGAGCCGCTTGCTGACGCCGTAAATGTCCTCGATATTGAGCAGCCAGACGAAATAGGCCTGCTCATGCGCGCGCTTGACGGCCTGATCGTAAAGCGCGGCGCGCTTGGCGACATCGGTCTCGGATCGCGCGGCATCGATCATGCCGGCCAGCTCCTTGTCGCTGTTGGA
>CAZEKN010000258.1:0-3819 GCA_964512755.1 uncultured Desulfatibacillum sp.
CAGGTGAACAAGAAGACGCTGGCCGTCGAGGCGGAGGAGGTGGCCGTCAAGGAGCGCCGTCTGCGCGTCGACGCGACCGACGGCGTGAGCGAAGAGGTGCTGCCGGAGGACCTCCGGCGCACGGCCTGTCTGCGTCCCGCGGACATCCGGCAGCTGGCCGACTACGGCCTGAGGCTGGAACAGCATTATGGGTACGCCCTGGACATCGAATGGGCCATCGACGCTCAGGGACGGCTTTTCATCCTGCAGGCGCGGCCGCTGAAGCGCTCCCAGCGTTTTGGGGCGGATCAAGTGGCCGTCGCCGCCGGTCCGGAAACCGCGCCCATCTCCCAGCCGGTTCTGCTCAAAGGGGGGCAGACGGCCTGCGACGGAGCCGCCTCGGGCTATGCCTTCATCATCGAGTCGGACCATCTGCTGCACCACATCCCCGAGGGCGTGGTGGTGGTCGCGCGCCAGACGTCTCCGCGCTACGTTCCGCTCATGGGGCGGATCCGGGCCTTCATCACCGACGTCGGCAGCGTCACGGGACACATGGCCTCGGTGGCCCGCGAATTCCGCATCCCCACCCTGGTGGGCCTCGGCAACGGCACCCGCACCATCCCGCACGGAGAGGAGATCACGGTGGATGCCACCCAGCGCGTCGTTTACCGCGGCCGGGTGGAGCAGTTGCTCGCGGCAAAGAAACCCGTAAACCCCATGAAGGACAGCCCCACCTACAACCTGATGAAGTCGGTGCTTCGGCGCATCGCGCCCCTGAACCTCACGGACCCGCAAAAGGAGAATTTCAGCCCGGCCGGGTGCCGGACCCTGCACGATGTGATCCGTTTCGCCCACGAAATGTCGATGCAGGAGATGTTCCGGATCAGCGACGCCACGCGGCCGGATGACTGCCTGGCAGTGCCGTTGAGGGCCTACCTGCCCATGAAGATCCTGGTGGTGGATCTGGGGAACGGATTGCGTCCCGAACGCCGCGGCTCGCACGCCGAGGTGAACGACGTGATCTCGATTCCCTTTCGGGCGCTGCTGCAGGGAATGAAGCACGAACAGGTGGACTGGTCCCGGGATGTCGGGATCAGCTGGGGGGGATTTGCGTCGATCGTGGCGCAGAGCGCGATCCGCGACCCCATGGCCGAGGGGCGCATGGGCGCTCCGAGCTACGCCATCATTGCGGGGCACTACCTCAATTTCAACTCCCGCCTGGGGTACCACTTCACGACGATCGACACCTTCTGCGGGCCGGCGGTGAACGACAACTACATCACCTTTTATTTCAAAGGCGGAGCGGCCGACATCGGCCGCCGGTCGCGGCGCGCGCTGATGATCGCCCAGATCCTCAAGCGGATGGGCTTCAAGGTCGATCAGAGGGGCGACATGGTTCGAGGTGAAATCAAGAAGTACGAGGAGAGCTTCCTCTTCGAGAAGGTCGACTTGTTGGGCCGGCTGCTCGGGAGTGTCCGGCTGCTGGACATGCACCTGGCCGACGACCGGCAGGTGGACTGGTATGTGGAGCAGTTCATGCAGGGGAACTATCGCTTCGAGGAGAAGACGGCGTGACCCGCAAGCTCGCTGCGGTCGCGGTTCTGCTGGTTCTCGCCGTCGGCCTGAACGCTGCGGAGGCCGCGGAGGGGGCAACGGCGTCGCCGTCCGTGGTCCCATGGACCGCGTTGCGCTTCCAGGCGGAGAAGCTGGCGGGCCGCATTACGGCTGACGTCCGACTGGAGCCCGAGCCGGCCGCGTTCCTTCCCGCGGGACGGTGGCCGACCGTGAAAGGCGATCCGATCCGGCCGGAGGGTTCGACCGTCCTGAAGCTCTCCATCCGCCTGACGATCGAGCCGCCCGGGATGAACCCCCTGCGGATGGAGAATCGGCTGTGGTTCGATCCCGCGTCCCTGGCGCCGCTGCGGCTGATCCGCACCCGGGCGGGATACGACGATTACCTCCAGTGGTTCGTCTTCGGCCGGGAGCATGTGTTTCGTCGTCAGCATGAACCGGAGAACCTGCGTCAGGCGAAGGAACCGCCCGAAAATTGGACGCGGGTGAGCGAGAAGGGCTTCGCCTTTCGAGCCGAAGGCTGCCCGGCCCCTGCCGAGACATCGATGCTGGTTTACCTCCTGTCCGACGCGGTCGCCCGGGGCGTGCCGGACCTCGTCCCCCGGTGCGTCTTCCACAAGCGGCAGCTTCACCGCCTGAGCTTCCGAACGGAACGACAGCCGGGGTTTCCCTTCGATTATCTGGAACGAAGCGGGAGCGAACCCCGGCGGCGTGCGGGCGCCCAGGATGCCGTGACCATCCGGATCGAATCCACGCCGGTCGGGATCTTCGATGGAAGCGTCGAGCCCTGGTTCAAGGAAGGCTTTCTCACCTTCAGCGCGGACGGCCGACTGCCGCTGGTCGTCTCCTGCGACCTGCCCGTCGTCGGGCAGGTCGAGCTGCGCCTTGACGAGGTCCGCTTCGATTGAAGCAGCGGTCAGGTCCGTGCGTAGTAGCGCTGCATGAGGTTGTCGTAGAAACGCTTCAGGATGTTGGAGTGGCCCTTGCTGGCCAGGTTTTTGACGTACACCGAAGAGAACTGGGGTTCGATGACGGGCTCGGATGCCAGCTCCCAGTCTTCGGTGTCGTAGCCGATGGCTTCCATGTAGGGCAGGTAGGCCGGTTTGAAGAGCGCGGCGTCCTCCGGCGTGAACCAGTGGCGCCAGTCGCCGAAGGCCTTTTTGCGAACGACCTTGTCTTTTCCCGTGCCTTTGGGAACCTCTGCTTCGGATTTCAGGTTGAACCCCAAATACCGATTGACTTCAGCAAACCGGCCCGTCACCATGTCCTCGTATTTGAAGAGAAACCAGTCGCTCCCGAGGCTTTTCACGAAATCCCGCATCCGATCGTAGCGGATGCGTTCCTCTTCGACCACTTTCTCCCGGCTGACCGGCCATTCGAGATGACTGGCATACTGGCAGATTTCGATAAACGGGACGGCGGCGGGGTTTTGTTCCTTTTTCAGAATGAGGTCGAAGTAGGCTTGGTATTGCTTCTTATTGAAGAGAATTCCTTTGTGGAAACGATACAGAATGCGGCTGACGGCGGCATCCCGCGGGTCCCGGGCCATCCACACCTTGCGGTCGTATTGGAAATTGGCAAAGTGCTTCCGGTAGACCTCGAAGTTCTTGCCCTTGCGCTCTTCGTAGGTGTGCTTATAAACGGCATTTTCATAATTTCCGGTGTATTTGCCGGGCTTGCCGCCCGAAAAAGCGTGGCAGTTGGGAAGCCCTCCCGCCACCTTGTACACCATGCCGGTGGTGCCGGATTTGCCTAGCCCGAGGATCAATACTTTCATGGTCATTTGCCTCTAAAATAAAAAATCGGACGACCACGCGTCCGTCTGAATATCGGCATCCGCAACAATCGCTCCGTGTATACCCCAATCGCCGTTTTAGTGTCAAGGTTTGACGACGCCGGCTCGGCTGCCCCACCGGCCGGCGGCCATGCGAGACGTTTGTCCGCCGCCGGGCAGCCTCTAAACCCAAAGTCGAATTTTATGAACCCGCCAATTCGTGGTAGAGGGCCGAATAGCGGTCCAGGCTTTTTTCGAGATCAAAACGGCCTTCCGCCCGCCGGCGCGCGCGTTGCCCCAGTTGGATCCTCAGGGTTTCATCGGTTAGAAGGGTTTCGAGCGCCTGAGTCAGGGCCGCCCCGTTGCGTTCGACCAGCATGAACTCCCGGCCAGCGGTTCCCAGATCCTCGGAAAATCCGGTAAACGGAGTCAGCGCCACGGGAAGCCCGGATGCCATCGCTTCGAGAACGCCGTTGGGCATGCCCTCCCGCTCG
>CAZEKN010000259.1:0-3809 GCA_964512755.1 uncultured Desulfatibacillum sp.
GCGGGAAGGTGGTCGCACGGTCGGCGCCGGCGTCGTCGCCGAGGTCATCGAATAGAAGGAATGACACGCTCATGATTATGAACACGAAAATTCGGATTCGACTAAAGGCGTACGATCATAAACTGCTCGACCAATCCGCATCCGACATCGTCGATACGGCTTCCAAGACCGGAGCCAAAGTGGTGGGCCCGATCCCATTGCCGACGCGCATTAACAAATATACGGTATTGCGCTCACCCCACGTTGACAAGAAATCGCGCGAGCAGTTCGAAATGCGCACCCACAAGCGGCTCTTGGACATTATAGACCCGACGCAGCAGACCGTCGACGCGTTGATGAAGCTGGACCTGTCGCCGGGAGTGGATGTGGAGATCAAGCTATAGACCTCGCCCGGAAACATGGACCGGACGCCGTATTCGACGCATGGCTGTTGGCGGTGCCCGTGGGAAGGATGAGATAGCGTTATGTGCAAGGGATTGATGGGGAAAAAGCTGGGAATGACCGGATTGTTCGCCCCCGATGGGCGCCTGATACCGGTGACCGTCATTCAGGCCGGGCCCTGTGTCGTGACTCAGATCAAAACGCTGGCTGCGGACGGCTACAATGCGCTGCAGCTTGGCTTTGATGAAGTGAAGCCCCGGCATGTCACCAAACCGCGCCAGGGCCATTTTCGGAAAAGCGGAGAGATCTGCTTCCGTCATGTCCGGGAGTTCCCGGTCGATCGTCCCGAGGACTACAGCGTCGGTCAGCAGATCACCCTGGACATTTTTGCATTGGGCGAGCGGGTGGATGTCAGCGGGACTACCAAGGGCCGTGGTTTTGCCGGTGTCATTAAAAAGGAAGGCTTCAGCGGAGGACGAACCACCCATGGCAGCAAATGCCACCGCATCCCCGGTTCAATCGGTTCCAGCGCCTGGCCATCGCGGGTTTTCAAGGGCAAGGGATTACCGGGGCATTACGGGGTAGAGCACCAGACGATGCAGAGTATCGAAATCGTCGATATCCGGCCGGAGGAGCACATTCTATTGGTAAGAGGCGCTGTACCGGGACCGGCTGCTGGCCTGGTGGCCATAAAAAAACCAAAAATTATCAAGAAAAAATAGCGGGTTCGCGCTGCGTGAGGGTGAGACTATGGCCGTCGTAGAGGTTCACAATATGGAAGGGAAACCGGTTGCGCAGGTGGATCTGCCGGATGCGGTCTTCAATGTTCCGATTAAGCCACATGTTCTGCACACGGTCGTGACCATGCAACTCGCCAATCGACGATCGGCGAACCCCAGGGTCAAGCATCGCGGTGATGTGGCCGGCAGCACACGCAAACTTTACAAGCAGAAGGGAACTGGCCGGGCTCGACGAGGTGACATCAAATCGCCGGTGCTCAGAGGCGGTGGCGTCGTTTTTGGACCGGATGGCCGCGTGTACACGCGTCAGGTTACGAAAAAAGTCCGCCAACTGGCGCTGAAGATGGCTTTGAGCAGCAAACTGCAGGACCGCGCGCTGATGGTGGTGGATCGATTTGATATCGAGCCGATCAAGACCAAGACATTTGTGACGGCCATCCAGGCTCTCAATCTCAAGAGCGCGCTGATCGTCACCGAGGCCAAACATGAAACGTTGGAACGTTCCTCGCGCAACGTTCCGGGAGTCAAGGTGCTGCGCAGCGAGGGACTGAACGTGTACGACGTGCTCAAGTACGATACGCTGGTGCTGCTGCAGCCTGCGATCAAGACCATCGAGGAGAGGCTGATTCCATGAACTACTACGACGTCATCATCCGACCCCTCGTCACGGAGAAGACCAACCTCCAAAAGGAGCTTTACAATCAGGTCTCCTTCGAAGTGGGCCGGCATGCCAATCGCATCGAGATCAAGCGGGCCGTCGAAAAAGGGTTCAAAGTGCGGGTGGCCTCCGTGCGAACGATGCAGATGAGCGGGAAAAGTACTCAGCGCGGGCGGATTCAGGGCAAACGCCGCGATTGGAAGAAAGCCATCGTTCGGCTGATGCCGGGAGAACGCATCGAATTCTTCGAGGGCGCATAAGAGGTTAAGGAGCAGACGATGGGCATCAAAAAAGTCAAACCAACCTCTCCCGGCCGACGTTTTCAGACGTATGCCGATTTTGGAGAGATTACCAAGACGACTCCGGAGAAAGGTCTTTTGAAGCCGGTTCGCCGGAGCGGCGGCCGCAACTGCTACGGGCGGATAACGGCCTGGCAGCGCGGCGGCGGCCACAAGCGTCACTACCGGGTGATCGACTTCAAACGCGATAAAATCGGGGTGCCGGCCCGCGTCGCCGCCATCGAATACGATCCGAACCGTTCGGCCCGGATTGCGCTGCTGCATTATGCGGACGGAGACAAACGATACATTCTGGCACCGGTGGATCTTCGCGTGAACGATGTCGTTGAAGCCGGTCCGAAAGCGGATATCAAGGCTGGCAACAGCCTGCCGCTGCGCAACATGCCGCTGGGAACCCAGGTCCACAACATTGAACTGAAGCTCGGCAAGGGTGGACAGATTGTGCGCAGCGCCGGCGGATACGCGCAGCTCATGGCCAAAGAGGGAAACTATGCGCTGCTGAAACTGCCATCCGGCGAAGTCCGCAAGGTGCTGTTGGACTGCCGGGCGACCGTGGGGCAGGTCGGCAACGTGCAGCATGAAAATGTTTCATACGGCAAGGCCGGTCGCAAGCGCTGGAGCGGGGTGCGGCCGCACACGCGAGGGGTGGCGATGAACCCCATTGACCATCCGATGGGCGGCGGCGAGGGTAAATCCTCCGGTGGTCGGCATCCTTGCAGCCCTTGGGGCATCCCGACGAAAGGGCACAAAACCCGCAAGAAAAAGCCCAGTGATCGGTTGATTGTCAAGCGGAGGCGGTAAGATCGCCAGCGGCGGCACGGCCGTCGGCCGGTCGTGCGGCGCGGATGAATTGGAATTAGGAATTCGGGAGACACTATGTCGAGGTCGCTGAAAAAAGGTCCGTACATTGAGGGCCAACTGTTAAAGAAAGTGCAGACGGCACAGGATTCACGCAGCAACCGCGTTATCAAAACATGGTCGCGGCGGTCCACCATTGTGCCCGAGATGGTCGGCTTAACCCTGGCGGTTCACAACGGCCGCAAATTCATCCCCGTGTTCGTCTCCGAAAACATGGTTGGGCACAAATTGGGTGAGTTCTCGCCGACGCGGACGTTCCACGGACATTCGGGCGACAAGAAGAGCAAGGCTGCCTGAAATCGTGCCTTTAGCCGGTGTTCGGAAGGAAGAGGGACAACAGAGATGGAGTCTAAAGCGGTATCGCGATATGCACGCGTATCTTCGCTGAAGGTGGGAAAAGTGTCGGCCGCCGTCAAAGGCCGGCCGGTGGGAGACGCTCTGAACATTCTGAAGTTCATGCCCCAAAAAGCCGCCAAAATGTTGGAGAAGGTGATCCGTTCGGCCGTCGCCAACGCGGACCAGAAGCCCAACATCGACGTCGACCGGCTGGTCATTGGAACCATCACTGCCGACGACGGCCCGGTGCTGAAACGTTGGGGCACCAAGGCGCGCGGAAGAGGCACCCGGATCCTGAAGCCGACGTGTCACATTACGGTGGTGTTGTCGGAAACGTCTTCGGTTTAGCAAAGGAGGTTTGAGCTTGGGCCAGAAAGTCAACCCGATCGGTTTGAGATTAGGGATTATCAAAACCTGGGAGTCCCGGTGGTTCGGCGGAAAAAATTACGCGCAGTACATTTTTGAGGACCACAAGCTTCGCAAGTTCGTCAAGCAAAAGCTGTATCACGCTGGCGTCTCCCGGATCGAAATCGAGCG
>CAZEKN010000260.1:0-3803 GCA_964512755.1 uncultured Desulfatibacillum sp.
GCTCGATGCAGGAGGCATAGTCCTTCGCCATGGAGTCGTCGAGGGCCTCGCGTTGAATGACGGCTTTGACCAGGTTGCGGATTTCCGGCGGGGTGAACGGCTTTTGAATGAAATCGACGGCCCCCAGCTTCATGGCCGCCACGGCCGATTCGATGCCGCCGTGAGCGGTCATCATGATGACCTTAATTTGGGGGGCAATGAGTCTCAGGCGGCGCAGCGCTTCCATGCCGTCGATCCCCGACATGCGGATGTCCAGCAGCACGATGCCGAAATTTCGTTGCTCGATGGCAGCCAGAGCAGCCTCTCCGCTGTGGACGGTTTCGAGCGCATAATCCAGATCGTTCAGCGCAAAGGACAGCGTCAGGCAGATGCCAGGGTCGTCATCGACGATCAAGATCCGTTTGGACGACATCATCCGTTTGCCCCTCCTTGTGAGACAGCCGCTTGAAGTTCAAAATCCGCCACGTGCCCCCTGAGCACGCGGCCTGCTTCACCGGCGGTTCCGGTCGCTAGCAGGTCTTGGCGCAGGAGCGGCTGCTGGCTCAACCGACTGATGAGGCTTAGGTACCGGACATGGAATTCCGGCGGGGAAACCGGTGAGAGCAGCAAGAAAACGATCTGCACGGATCGGCCGGTGGCAGGCTCACTGACGCCTTGCTTGGCAACGCCCAAGCCGACCACCGCGTGCTCAAGACCTGCCAGGCGTGCATGCGGCAGCGCCACATCTTCACCCAGAAACGTCGATCCCTGCTGCTCCCGTTGGACCAGCGCCTGCCAGGCGTCCTCCTCCGGGAGTGTTTTAACCCGGCGGCAGCATGCGGAGAGCAGCTGGCGCATGGCGGTTTCTTTTTCCAGCGGCTCATCCCAGAGGAGAACAGCGATATCTTTTAGCGGGGATGCCTCCGGCCGCACGGAAGCCGGATGCCGGCTGGCCTGGTTCGTTTCCATGGCCGGTTTTTCCGGCGGTGCGATCGCGCCGATTCCGACCTCACGGGTATCCAGCACGACAACGGTGGCTCCCTTGGCCTCCTCGATCAATCGCTGGATGAGGGTCATTTTCCCGGAGAGCCGCTTCCACAGCGGCAACTTTCTTCCGCTGCGACCGACCACGATATGCCCTACCCGATACTCCTTGGCGAACTGGAGAATCGTTTTGACGATGTCGTCCCCCTTGAAGGTGAACACGGTCGCCCCGAGCTGCTGGGCGAGGGTCAGGGCGCTGGACAACACGCGCTGGGTTTCGGCATCGATCTTCGTCGGGCCCTCGGAGAAGGTCTGCACATACACCGCATACCAGTTGCGGTTCAGCCGACCGGCCAGGCGGGAGGCATAGCGTAGCAGGGCCTCGCTGTTCGGGCTGCGCGAGCTGAGGCAGACCATCACCTGGTCCGGGCTGGACGGGATTTCATCGGCGAGCGGCGCGCGTCGGCGCGCGTCGATCTGCGCGGCGAGCTCGCGAAGGGTCAGCTCCCGCAGCTGTTCGAGATTGGACGGCTTGAAAAAATGGGTCAGCGCCGTCTCGATGCGTTCGGTCGTGTAGACTTTGCCTTCCTCCAGACGGCGCCGGAGGTCCTCCGTGGTAATGTCTACGTTGACGATCTGGTCGGCCTCGGCCACGACCCGGTCCGGTATGCGTTCGCGAACCTTGACCCCGGTCACCCGCTCGACGGTGTCGTAAAGGCTTTCCAGATGCTGGATGTTCAGAGTCGAAATGACATGAATGCCCGCTGCCAATATTTCCTCGACGTCCTGATAACGCTTGGCGTTCCGGCTCCCGGGGACATTGGTGTGTGCAAGCTCGTCCACCAACACCAGGCTGGGGCGTCGCGCAATGATCGCATCCAAATCCATTTCGTGAATCTCGATGCCCCGGTACACCAGCCTTTGCCGCGGGATCACCTCCAGCCCCTGCAGCAGGCATTCCGTTTCCTCGCGACCATGGGTTTCGACCAGGCCGACCGCAATGTCGATTCCGTCCTCCTTGAAGCGCTGCGCTTCCAGGAGCATCTGGTAGGTCTTCCCGACTCCTGCGCAATAACCCAGATAAATTTTGTGGCGGCCGCGCTGCGCTTTTCGGACCAGCCGGAGAAAGCTATCGGCACGATGTTCCATCATCCCTGTGACTCCTCGGTCTGGCTGTCCGCCGGCGGAGAAGCGATCCCGGCTTGCGGCAGAGTGAACCAGAATGTCGATCCCTTTCCGGGTGTGGAATCCACGCCGACACTCCCGCCGTGGGTCTTGATGATTTCCTTGACGATGGCAAGCCCCAGACCGATTCCCGTCGGCTTTTCCTGGCCCGGGACGCGATAGAAGGGTTCAAAGACCCGGTTCAAATCATCCGCTGCGATACCCGTTCCCGTATCCGTAACAGCGAAACGCACCATTCCGGTTTCGGGTTCGGCACTGACGGACACCGCTCCCCCTGGGCCGGTGAAACGCAAGGCGTTTGACAGAAGATTGGACATTACATGCTGGAGCCGCTTTACATCGCCGAGAATCTCCGGCAGGTCGTCCGGAACGGTGTTGGCCAGACGGATACCCTTATCTCTGGCTTCCACCTGAAACGGTTCCAATGAATCCTGAATCAATTGATGGGGTGACATGCGCTCGATTTCCAGCATGGTTTGTCCGGACTCCATCCGGCCGAGATCGAGCAGCTCTTCGACGATGCCCGTCAAGCGTTCACTCTCTTCGCGAGCGGTGAGCAACAGCTCGGTCTGCTGGGGGTTGAGCGCCCCCAGTTTTTCCTCCAGGAGCAGATGAAGGGACATCCGAATGGACGTCAGGGGGTTGCGCAGCTGGTGGGAAACGGTGGTAACGGCGCTGCGCTTCAGTTCCTGCTGTTCGTGCAGCGGGGTTACATCCTTGATAATGACCGCGGTGCCGGAGATGTCCCCCCGGGTATAGCCTTCTGCAATCGGGACGACGACCGGAGAGAAGAAATATTCACGGCCGCCCCTGAAGACCTGTAGGCTGGCCTCCCGGGATAGATTCTCAACCAATCGGCCTTCGTCATGCGCTTTCCGGATCATGGGGGGCAGCCAGTCGATGTCCAGGTCGCGAATCCGGACCCCGGGTTTGAGTCCAAAGAATATCTCCGCCTGCTCGGTTGCGACCTCCACGCGTTCATCGAGATCCAACACGGCGATCGCGACCGGCAGTGCTTTGAATACTTCGCTGGTCGCTTTGCGGGTCCGAATCAAATCCCGGCGCGCGCTGCGCCGTATGTGGCGCAAACCCTCGGCCATGGCGTTGAATGAATCCGATAGACGGCCGATCTCATCGCGGGTCTTGCTCTCCAAGACCAGCTCGAAGTTGCCCCGCCGAATTTCGTTGGTGGACTCGATCAGTCGTCGGATCGGATCTAAAATCCAACGCTGCGTCAGTCCGCTGAAAAGAACGCCCACGACGGCGCAGGCGAGAATGGCGATCGTCATGCGGCGCTGTGCAGAGGCGGCTAGCGATCGAGCAGTCTCGTTGGCTTCGCTCATGTTGGCCTGGTTCATCTCCAGGATTTCCTGCGCAAGGCTCTTGATCTGCTCGAACAGCGGCAGAAGCACCGCAAAATAGTCTGATCGCCGCTCCTCGAGCGGGCGGGATGGATCGATGATTCGAGGGATGATCGCCGAATACTCGCGGTAGATCTCCCCGAGACGGTGGGACTTCTCGCCTTCGCCCGGCAAGGTGATGTTGCCCGTCTCCACGGTCAAGGCCTCCGAGAACCGCTTCATTCCAGTCTCGATCTGGTGCCGGCCATCGGCGTCGGCTCCCAGAAACGTAAAGACGATCCCGCCGTCGACGCG
>CAZEKN010000261.1:0-3775 GCA_964512755.1 uncultured Desulfatibacillum sp.
TTTACTTCTCGGACGAGGAGCACCTGGCCGCGTGGATGAAGGCCGAAAAGGACCCGAAAGAATTCGAGAAGTTCCTCGATCACTACATTTACGGCGTATCCTGCTTCGAGGAATACCTCGAACGCTGCGGCGGCTTGAAGAAGCTGAAGGAGCTGCAGAAGCAGGAAACCCTGGTCGAAAAGTGAAAGGAGCTGCAGAAATGGCATCTGAATTCAATATGATGGAAATGATGATCTGCATCGCCTCGCGCTATCTCGAGGACGGCAAGACCGTGGCCGTCGGCACCGGGGCGCCCTGCGCCGCCGCCATGCTGGCGCAGAAAACCCAGTCGCCCAACCTGATCATTCTCTTCGAGGCCGGCGGGATTTCGCCCATGCTGCCGCAGATGCCGATTTCGGTGGGCGACTCGCGCACCTTCTTCCGCGCGGTCATGGCCGCCGGCATGAACGAGATGATGACGACCTGCTGCCGGGGACAGGTGGATTACGCCTTTCTCGGCGGCGCCCAGATCGACAAGTACGGCAACATCAACTCCACCGTCGTCGGCGACTACTACAAGCCCAAGGTCCGCTTCCCGGGCAGCGGCGGCGCCAACGATTTCGCGTCCTTCTGCTGGCGCACGATGATCATGACGGTCCACAGCAAATCGCGCTTCGTGGAGAAGTGCGAGTTCGTCACCTCGCCGGGCTTCCTTACCGGCGCCGGCGCGCGCGAGGCGGCGGGGCTGCCGGAGGGCGGTCCTTACAAGATTATTACGGATCTGGCGGTCATGGGGTTCGACGAAAAGACCAAGGCCATGATGATCGAGTCCCTACACCCGGGAATAGAGGTCGAGAAGGTCCAGGCGGAGACGGGCTTCCAACTGATCGTGCCCCAGAAGGTCGAACGGACGGCGCCGCCCACGGATAAGGAGTTGAGAATCCTTAGGGAAGAAGTGGATCCGCTCAAGTTGGTGATCGGGCGTGCTTAAAAATAAGGAATGATCGGGAAGGGTCGGGTTCAGAGCTGAGCGGTTGATGCGGAAAGGCCACGGGCTGGCCGCGAGTTGAGCCTCGAAGATCCTTGCCCGATCACCTAAGCCCTTTCCTGGTGTCAAAACCAGGAAAGGGCTTTTTTTTGCCGAAGTTGGGCTTATTACGAAGCCGTCCGCCAGGCAGGGACGGCTTTGCCCTGGGCATCCCGTCGATAGGGCAGCCAGACCAGCCCGAAGAACTCCTGGGTGACGCCCGCCGGCGCCGGGGATACGACGACTTCCTGAAGCTTCTCCGAAGTCGGATCGAAGGACGCCTCCAGCTTGGCGATGTCCGCCTGCAGGGCCTGGTCCAGCTCCGCCATCTTGGTTTTGACCGCCTCGGCGCTCTCCTGGGCGCGAGCGGCGTCCATGCTTTCCTTACGCAGGCGTCCGGCGGATTTAGCGGCCGTGCCCAGGCGCCCGGCAGATGTAGCGCTGGCGGCCTTTCGGCCCAGAAACGCACCGAGGATGGCGGTCCCGAACGATATGGCGGTTTCAACTTTCTTGGCGGACAGCTGCTCCTGCTCGCGCATGACGGCCTGCTCCGCGCGCATCAAACGATCCCTCAGGGCGGCGAACTTGTCCGAGTAGCGCCGGCGCAGTTTTTCAACCTCCAGGTCGCGGTGCTCCCGGGCGGTTTGAGCCAGGCGGGCCATGAAATCGGCGCGGGATTCCTCCGGGCCGGCGGCCATCCCAAAGCGCTCGGAGCGCAGGAGCCGCAGGGCACAATTCTGGCGAACCCAGCGGGCCAAGTCCTTGCGCCAGGCATCGTAGGCTTTGGGTTTTTTGGCCTCAGCCGGCAACTCCGCAAAACCGGCCTCAGCCGCCGGCTTGGAACTCAACTCGGAAGGGTCCAGGTCGAGGGACATGGCCTGGTCCCAGTCCAGTGGGACCGGGCCGGCGGACAGAGGCGCCGCATAGGCCAGGCAACGGGACAGATCGATGCGATGTTTGGCGCTGGTGTAATGAATGTCCAGACGGGCGACTACGGACGGGAAATACTCGATTCCCGGCCCGCTCTCGGGCACCGGCAGGTAATAGGCGGTGATGCCCGGCGGCGTCAGCGGCGGCTGATGTTCCAGAACAACGCCCGCCGAAGCGGCCGGCGGTGCCTTTTCCGGCACGGGAGGTTCGGCGGCCGCTGCCGGCTGATCAGACGGTGACGCGGCGGTCAGGAGCTTGATGTTTTCGCGCGTCATGGGGCCGCGAAGGTAGGACAGCGTCCAGCGCGTCTGAAAGATGGCCGGTTCGTTTTCGTGCACGTTGTTGAGCAGGAAGACCCGCTTGCCCAGCCCGGCCAGGATCCGCTCCATCCGTCCGCGGTCGAAATGCTTGCCGGCGGCTGCCCCTTCGAGGCCGGCCATCACGCGCTCCGTGTCGCCCTCGGTCTGTAAGCGACCGATGAACCAGGTGCCGGTGTTGGCGAGGCCCCGGTAGTCCAGGTCCACCGGGTTCTGGGTGGACAGCACGACCCCCAGCCCGAAGGCCCGAGCCTGCTTGAGGAGCGTCAGGAGGGGCTGCTTTGACGGCGGGTTGCTGACCGGCGGAAAGTAGCCGAAGATCTCATCCATATATAGAACGGCCCGCAGGCTGGAGGTGCCGGGTTGGGTCCGCACCCAGGCCAGGATCTCGGTCAGCAGCTTGGATACGAAGAACATGCGCTCGGCGTCGCCCAGGTGGCTGAGCGTGAAGATGGATGCGCGGGGTTTGCCTTCCGCGGTGAACAGGAGCCGTCCGATATCGAGGGGCTCCCCCTCCAGCCAAACCTCGAAACCCGGCGCCGCCAGCAGGTTGTTGAAGCGCATGGCCAGCTGAAAGCGGTCTTTGGCCGAGTAAAAGGATTCGAGGTCCATCACCCCCACGCGGGCGAAAGGCGGTTCCTGGATGGCGCGCACCAGGCCGGAAAGATCAAGCCCTTTGGCTTGGGACCAGGCGGTGCTCAGGATGGTCGCGATCAAAATGTGCTCTCGGCTGGTGAGGGGATCCGCATCGATTCCGGTCAGCGCCAGCATGGCGGTCACGGTGCTTTGGACGCGCTCGCGCAGAAGATCGGGGTCGGCGGCGATGGCGGGCGCCGGGGGTGCAAAGCTGCCCAGGGCGTTGACCGGCCGACCCGACCGGCTGCCGGGGGTGTAGACCGCGAATTCAGCGGCCGAGCGCAGCCGGGCGATGCGCTCCGGTTCCTGCCCCCAGTCCGCCAGGCCGTTGCGCCAAAGCTGGGACTGCTTCTCGGCAAATTGCTGGCGGCTCAAGCCCGCACCGACAGCCTCCTGCTCGTCGACCCAGGGAAGAAAATCAGCGGCGGAAAGGCTCGGGAAGGTCAGCAGCAGGTTGGGAAGATCGCCCTTGGGGTCGATGGCAATCACCGGAATGTTGTCGATCAGGGCCTCCTCCAGGAGACCCAGCGCCAGACCGGTCTTGCCGCTTCCGGTCATACCGATGATGACGGCGTGGGTGGTGAGATCCTTGGAATCATAGAGGAGCAGATCGTCCCGAAGTTTGCCCGACTCCGGGTCGAAAACCTTGCCCAGGTAAAACACGCCGAGCTTTTCGTATGCAGTCATGGATCTCCCTCCCTGTGGCAGCCAGCACCGGTGGAGGAATAAGCGCTGCCAATTTAGAGTTCGATTGATGCAGCATCAGCATGATGCCAATCGTGCCAGATTGATACTGGCATTAGGAAACGAAGTCAATGCCAGGGAAGGGAGGATACAAACCGGATAACGGAATAAATTGAGCCTGCCGCGCCAAGAAGCAAACAAC
>CAZEKN010000262.1:0-3774 GCA_964512755.1 uncultured Desulfatibacillum sp.
TCCGCCCGGTAGTACCAACAGCGCGGCTTCTGGCAGATATTGCCCCCGAGTGTCCCCTGGTTGCGCAACTGAGGGCTGCCGACCTCCAGCGCCGCCTGCGCGAGTCCGCTGAAACGTTTGATGACGACCGGGTGCGCGGTTAAGGCGCTCAGCGTGGTGAGAGCTCCGATTCGCAACCCGCCGTCCGCTGTCTCGCTCACTCCGCGCAGTTCCGATAGACCGCTCAGGCTGACGACCTTGCCGACCGGGAAAATGTGTTCGCGCAGGCAGCCCATCAGATCCGTGCCGCCCGCGTGCGCCTGTGCGTTCCCAGTGGCCAGGTGGGTGATCACCGCCTGGACCGTTTTCGGCCGAATGTAATCGAAGCTCGGTAACATGCCTTATCCCTCCTTCGGACGATCAGCCAGACGTTGCACCAGCTGCTGGGGGTGAATGGGAGTGCTGGTGATGCGCAGACCGGTCGCATGATAGACAGCATTAGCAATTGCTGCGGCCGTGGGAATGGTCGCCGGTTCACCGAGCCCTTTCGCGCCGGTGTTGTTGGCGGCGGTGTCCACCGGTTCGATCGGTAGAACGGTGGCGTCGACAGGCACGTCCAGAGCGGTCGGCAGCTTGTAGTCGTGCCAGTTCCGGTTGACCATCTTGCCCGTCTGTCCTGTGTCCAGAATGCGCTGCTCGGTCGCGGCCAGCCCGATTCCCATCGTAATGCCGCCGATCACTTGATTGTCGTAGGTCAGTCGGTTCATGACCCGGCCGCTGTCCTGAGCGGCGAGGAAGCGCAGGATCTTCAACTCGCCGGTCAGGGTATTCACCTCAACCTCGCAGAACTGGGCCGCGAACGGATGGGTGGTCATGTTCTTCGGGTTAGGGCCGCGGTAGCCGATGCCCACCACGACCCCCTGCCGTTTCAGGGCGTCGAGATCCTTCACGGCGATGCGCTTGGACGAATCCTGGCGAGAGACGATCTCGCGGCCGCGGTAGGCCAGCTCCGCCGCGTCGATCTTCAACGCCTCGGCGGCCATTTCCAGCAGCTTCTGCTTGACCTGTACCGAGGCGTTACGCACGGCCGGGGCCTCGGTCGGCACGGTCTTGCTACCGCCGCTGGGGGTCGCATACTGCGTCGTCCCGGTGTCGGCGCACTCAATCTGGACGGCCTCCGGCCTAATGCCCAGCTCCTCGGCCACGACCATGGCCATGACCGTCTTGGTGCCCGTCCCGAGGTCACTCGCGCCCATGTTCAGGTTGGCGCTGCCATCGGGAAAGAGCTTGACAATCACCGTGGAGGGAGGCCGTCCTCCACCAACAAACCACAGGCAGCCGGCCATGCCGACGCCGCGGCGGATGTGACGGCCGGCGCGCTTTGCGCTGGCTTCGCCTCGCGCCTTCTCCCATCCGAACGCGGCCGCTCCGAGCTCGAGGCATTCCTTGAAAGCGGTGCTCGTATAAGGCGGGTTTCCCTCGCGCGCCTGGCTGAAGGAAGGAATGTTCTTCAAACGGAGCTGAACCGGATCCATGCCGATCGCTTCGGCCAGGGAATCCATCATCTGCTCCAAGGCCCAGGCCCCCTGCGGGTGACCGGGCGCCCGAAAAGGCCGCGCGGGACCGGCGTTGATGAAAACATCCGTACTAATTGTGCGCACGTTCGGACAAGTATAGAGATCACGCGCAAGCCAGTCCGCGAGCGACGTTCCACCGGCCGTGTAGGCGCCGCCCGTGCCGAGGACGCTGAATTCCAAGGCGGTGAGGGCCCCGTCGCGCTTGACCCCGGCCTTTACGGTCATGTTGGTGGGCGGACGGTTACCGACGCAGAGATAGGTCTCTTCGCGCGTCAGGAACAGGCGCACCGGCCGGCCGGAGAGTTTCGCCATGAGGGCGGCAATAATGGTATACTTGCCGGGTTCGAGCTTGCTCCCGAACCCCCCGCCCATGTAGTGGCCGATGACCCGCACCCGCGCGAGCGGGAGCTTGAGCACCTCGGCCACCCGGGACTGGACCGCGTAGACTCCCTGCGAGGATTCCCAGATCGTGAGCGACCGGCCGTCCCAGTTGGCGACACAGCCGTGCGGTTCGAGAGGAGTATGCAGCTCGCACTCGGTGCGATAGCTCTCCTCGAGCACCACGTCGGCTGCCGCGAAGCCCTGGGCGATATCCCCCCGTTCGTAGACATCCTTTTTGGAAAGATTGCCTTTCGGGTGAACCGAGGAAGCATCGCTTCGCAACGCCCGACGTTCGTCGGCTACGAACGGCAGCACCTCGTAGTCGACCGAGATCGCGTGCACGGCGTCCCAGGCCTGGTAAGGGGTTTCGGCCGCCACGCCCGCCACCACGTCGCCCTCGAAACGGCAGATAGGCTCGAACAGGCGCATGTCGCCGACGGGGTCTTTCTTCCAGACCAGGTCGGCCTCGGGGGTGTTGCCGCTGATGATCACCCTTACGCCGGGGAGCTTCGCGGCCGCGCTAGTGTCAACGCGCCGGATACGGGCGTGCGGGTGCGGGCAGCGCAGAATCGCACCGTGGAGCATGTTCGGCAGGTGCACGTCGGAGGGGTAGGCGGCCGAGCCGCTTACCCGCTCGTAAGCGTCCACCCGCGGCAGCGCCTTGCCGACAACGCTCGTCTCCTTCCAGGGGGACGGCTCCTTCCCGGGCAGCGGGGTTTCCGGCACCGGAGTTCCTTCGATATAGTAGATGTCTTTGCTTTCGTCTGTCATGTCCGCCTCACTTTCCAGCCTTGAGTTCGGCCGCGCGCCGGGCGGCCTTGAAAATGTGCTGGTAGGCCCCGCAGCGGCAGAGGTTCCCGCTCACCCCTCGCCGGATCTCTTCGACCGACGGGTTTGGGTTGGCCCTCAGCAGCCCTTCTACTGCCATGATCTGTCCGGGGGTGCAGTAGCCGCATTGCAAGGCGTCGGTCTCGACGAAAGCGGTCTGTATGGGCCCGAGCCTTTCACCGTCCATGAGACCCTCCAGCGTCGTGATCTCATGGCCCTGGGCTTCGATAGCCAGCGTAAGGCAAGCGTAGCGGGGGCTCCCGTCGATCAGGACGGTGCAAGCCCCGCACTCCCCGCGCTCGCACCCCGGCTTGGCGCCGGTCAGGCCAATGACCTCGCGCAGCACATGGAGCAGCGTCCAGCGATTCTCCGCTTGCATTATGTGGGTCCGGCCGTTGACGCTTAGTACGATTTCCATGGTCCGTCCGGCCGGCGTCACCTGAGGCGCTGCGGCTTCCTTTCCGGCCGCCAGGACGTTTTCGGATACTGTCGCGCCGAGCGCGCCGGCGCCCATCGTTGTCAGGAAATTGCGCCGTGTGATACCGCTGGGTCCGTTGGTGGGGTTCGCAGGCATTGTTCCTCCCATTTCAGGTGATATATTCGCTGGGGCGATAGGTAGGTTGAAATAGCTGTTAATCGAGGACGACCCCGCAAAGTGTGGGCACCTCAAATCTGTTTGCATCTTTGATGATGACTATATTATTTTCAGGAATACACCCAAGCACAAGCACGTTTCATAGTTGAAGGTGTACGGCGATGAATCGAATGAATCGAGAACGCTCGGGTTTTTGATGGTGTTCATCAGATAATGTCAAACAACCGGCTTCAATTGCAATAGCATTACTTTTCCTCGTAGAGCACCGGGCAACGGCGGTGGCGCCGCAGTGACCGCGAGGTGGAGCGCAACGCAGAGGGTGGGCCTTCGGCTGAGTCATTCGTATAAATGCGGATAGTGCTCCTTCCACCGCCGCATCAGCCAGAACCACTGCTCCGGATGCCGCCGCACCAT
>CAZEKN010000263.1:0-3773 GCA_964512755.1 uncultured Desulfatibacillum sp.
TCGGCGTGCTCCTGGGCGGCGCCATCCTGACCGAGACCATCTTCGCCTGGCCGGGAGTGGGCAAGTGGATGTACGACGCCGTGATGCAGCGCGACTACATGGTGATCCAGAACGGCACCCTCTTCATCGCCGGGCTGTTTGTCATCATCAATCTGGCGGTGGACGTGCTCTACGCGGTGATCAATCCGAGGATCAGTGTGAAATAAAAAAACCGTTTAAGGTTTAAAGTTTAAAGTTTAAAGAGGGAAGCCGACGAAGATCCCCATACCTTAAACCTTAAACTTTAATCTTTAAACTTCGACGGCCAGACCTAACAAATTCATTCGAAGACCGAAGAACGCAATAGGATTATCAGCCGCTTATGGCTAAAAATCATCCCCTCGACCGCCACCCCATGCTCGACCAGCTTTCGCAGCTGTGGCGCAACAAGACCGCCGTGGCGGGGCTGTTCATCATCACGGCGTTTGTTCTGTGCGGGATCTTCGCCCCATACCTTAGCCCCCACGACCCCATCGAAACCGCCCTCTACGATCAGCTCAAACCGCCGGCCTGGGACGACGGCGGCTCGAAAAAGAACCTCCTCGGCACCGACGACCTCGGCCGCGACATTCTCTCGCGCATCATCTACGGTGCACGCGTCTCGCTGCTGGTGGCGGTGGTGAGCGTGGGGCTGGCCTTCGTCTGCGGGACCCTGATCGGCAGCATCTCCGGCTTCTACAAGGGCCGGCTCGACGACATCGTTATGCGCGGCATCGACATCATCCTGTCCTTTCCCTACATCCTGCTCGCCATCGTGGTGGTGGCCTACCTTGGGCCGAGTCTGCAGAACGCCATGCTCGCCATCGCCATTACCTACGTGCCGCGCTTTGCCCGCATCGTTCGTGCGAGCGTACTGGAGGAGAGCGAAAAAGACTACGTGATGGCGGCGCGGGCCATCGGCGCCCGCAACCTGCGCATCATCTTCCTCACCATCCTGCCGAACTGCCTGGGGCCCCTGATCGTGCAGACCACGTTGAGCTTCGCGTCGGCCATCCTGGATGCGGCGGCCCTGAGCTTCCTGGGACTGGGCGCCCAGCCGCCCACTCCCGAGTGGGGGGCCGACATCGCCCGCAGCCGGGCGCTGATCCTGCGCGCCTCCTGGGTCATGACCCTTCCGGGGCTCGCCATCCTGGGCGCGGTGCTCGGCTTCAATCTGCTGGGCGACGGGCTGCGCGACGCGCTCGACCCGCGGCTGAGGGATTGACTCCATGGACGCCCCGCTGCTCGACATCCGCAACCTGCGGACTTATTTCTCGGTGCGCGGCCACACCGCCAAGGCGGTCGACGACGTGAGCCTGTCCATCCAGCCGGGCCAGACCCTCGGACTGGTGGGGGAATCCGGCTGCGGCAAGAGCGTTACGGCCCACTCCATCATGCGCCTGATTCCGACGCCGCCGGGCCGGATCGCGGGCGGCGAAATCCGGTTTGAAGGCCGGGATCTCGTCAAGCTGTCGGAGGCCCAGATGCGCCGCATCCGCGGCAACCGCATCTCCATGATCTTCCAGGAGCCCATGACCTCGCTCAACCCGACCTATCCGGTGGGCGATCAGGTCGCCGAGGTCCTGCGCCTGCACGAAAAGCTATCGCGGTCGGCAGCGCGCGCACGCTCGGTGGACATGTTCCGGCTGGTCGGCATCCCGGCCGCCGAGAAGCGCATCGATGACTACCCCCACCAGATGAGCGGCGGCATGCGCCAGCGCGTCATGATCGCCATGGCGCTCGCCTGCAACCCGCAGCTGATGATCGCCGACGAGCCCACCACGGCGCTCGACGTCACCATCCAGGCCCAGATTCTGGAGCTCATGAACCGGCTCAAACAGGAAACCGGCGCATCGATTCTTTTTATCACCCATGATCTGGGTGTCATCGCCGAGATGTCCCAGCATGTGGCTGTCATGTACGCCGGCCGGATGATGGAGTACGCCGATGCGAAGACCCTCTTCCGGGATCCCAAGAATCCCTACACGATCGGGCTGCTCGGGTCGATCCCGGTGCTGGGCAAACACACGGCCGGGGGCCGCCTGAAGACCATCCCCGGTGTCGTGCCGTCCCTGCTGCAGCTGCCGGAGGGCTGCCTCTTCAGCGACCGCTGCCCGGAAGTTTTTGCGGACTGCCGCCGGATTTCCCCTGAAATGGTGCCGGCGGGGGAAAACCATTGGGTGAGGTGCCTGAAGTATGCTTGACCCCCATCCGCAAGCAACCCCGCTTCTCGAAGCCCGCGACATCGTCAAGCACTACCCGATCCTGGGGGGCGTCTGGATGAAACCGGTCGGGTCCGTCCAGGCGGTGGACGGGGTCAGCCTGACGATTGGGGAAGGTGAAACCGTCGGTCTCGTGGGGGAGTCCGGCTGCGGCAAGACCACCTTCGGCCGAGCCATCCTGCGGTTGGAGGAGCCGACGTCGGGGGAGATCTTCTTCCGCGGCCGTGACATTCTGGCCTGTTCCCGAAAGGAGATGCAGGCCCTGCGCCGGGAGATGCAGATCATCTTTCAGGACCCGTTCTCATCTCTCAACCCCCGCAAAAGCGTCGCTCAGATCATCGGAGAGCCGCTGCGGGTCCACGGCGTCAAGAGCCGAGCGCAGCGGGACCAGCGGGTCCTGGAACTCCTGGAAGTGGTGGGGCTGCGCAAGGAGCACATGCGCCGCTACCCGCACCAGTTCTCCGGCGGACAGCGGCAGCGGATCGGCGTCGCCAGGGCTCTGGCGCTGAAGCCCAAGCTGGTGGTATGCGACGAGGCCGTTTCGGCTCTGGACGTCTCCATCCAGGCCCAGGTGATCAACCTGCTCAAGGATCTCCAGCAGGATTTCGGCCTGACCTATCTCTTCATCTCACATGATCTGAGCGTCGTGGAGCATATCAGCAACCGCGTGGCCGTAATGTATTTGGGCAAGATCGTCGAGGTCGCACCCAGCAGGAGCCTGTATCTGGAACCGTTGCATCCCTACACCCAGGCCCTGCTCTCGGCCGTTCCCATCCCAGACCCATCTCTGCCGCGGCCCGGACGGATCATCCTGAGAGGCGATGTTCCCAGCCCCATCGACCCGCCTTCCGGCTGCCGGTTCCACCCGCGCTGCCGTTATGCCGCAGGCCACTGCTCTGAAGCCGGTCCGGAACTCCGCGAGATACGCCCGCAGCACTGGGCCGCCTGCCACTTCGCCGGCCAGGCGGGGTTATTTTGAAAATTAGACATCCACCCGTTCCGGCAGCCGCACCAGCAGCACCGGCACCTTGGTGCGACGCAGGACGCTACGGCTGACGCTGCCCACGATGGCCTCCTCCAGGCGTCCGCGCGGATGATAGCCCATGACGATCAGGTCGACCTGGCGCGCATCCGCCTCGGCCAGAATGCAGTCCACCGCATCGCCCTGAGTGACCACGATCTCGTCCGAGCGCAGGTTTTTCTCGCGCAGGCCGTTCTGGGCCGCCGTGAACATCTCGCCCAGGGCTTCGCGGATCATGCTGCCCTCGCGCTTCTTGCCGATGAGGATCTGCCGGACCTCCTGCTCGTGGGACTGGCGCAGTTCCTCCCAGCGCTCATCGCCGATAAACCCCTGCAGGCTGGCGCTTTGAGTCGGCGAGACGTCCTCCATGACGTACAGGATGGCCAGGCTGGCGCCGTACTGGTTGGCCAACCCCACGGCAAAATTGAAGGCGTGGCGGGTTTGTTGCGACAGGTCCGTGGTGAAGAGGATTTTCTTGATCTGCGGAATCATCGGATGCGGTTCTCCTTTCC
>CAZEKN010000264.1:0-3773 GCA_964512755.1 uncultured Desulfatibacillum sp.
ATGATACCGAAGGAACTCATCAAGGAACTGCGGCGCATCGTCGGCGATGCGCATGTATCCGAATCCCGCACGGCGGCGGAGCTCTATTCCTACGACGGCTCGCTGGCCAAGGGCGCGCCCGGTGCGGTGGTGTTTCCGGCCGACGCCCGGGAAGCCGCCCGGGTGGTCACGGCCGCGGCCCGGGCCGGGGTTCCCTTCGTGCCCCGCGGCTTCGGGACCAACCTCTCCGGCGGAACCGTGCTGCCGTCCGGGGGCCTCACGGTATGCCTCTCGCGCCTCAACCGGATCCTCGGCATTTTTCCCGCCAGCCGCAGCGCCGTGGTTCAGCCCGGCGTGACCAACCTGGAGCTTCAGAACGCGCTGGCGCCGCTCGGGTTTTTCTATGCCCCGGACCCCGCCAGCCAGAAGGTTTCCACCTTGGGCGGCAACGTGGGCGAGAATTCGGGCGGCCCGCGCTGCCTCAAGTACGGCGTCACCACCAACCATGTGATCGGGCTCGAGGTCGTGCTGACCACCGGCGAGCGTCTGCGTCTGGGTGGAGCCGACCTCGATCCGCCCGGCTACGACCTGCGGGCACTGCTCATCGGCAGCGAGGGAACGCTGGCCGTGGTGACCGAGGTCACCGTGCGCATCCTGCCCAAGCCGGAAAAGGTGGTGACCCAGCTCGTGGTCTACGATGCCGTCGATGACGCCGCACGCTCGGTGGCCGGCATCATCGCGGCCGGAATCGTACCGGCGACGCTCGAAATGATGGACGCCCCCATCATCCGCGCGGTGGAGGACAGCTACATCTGCGGCTACCCCCGGGATGCGGCCGCGGTTCTGATCATCGAAGTGGAGGGTCCTGCCGAGGGGCTGGACCAGCAGGCCGGCCGCATCCGCGAGATCTGCGCAGCCAACGGCTGCCGCGAGACCCGGGACGCCGCCGGCGCCGAGGAGCGTGCCCGCCTCTGGGAGGGCCGGCGCGGCGCCTTCGGAGCGGTGGCGCGGCTAGCGCCCAACTACCTAGTCAACGACTGCACGGTGCCGCGCACCCTGCTGCCCAAAGCCCTGGCGCAGGTCTCCGAGATCGTCAAGCGCTACGGTTTCGAGCACGGCAACGTCTTTCACGCCGGCGACGGCAACCTGCATCCCCTGATTCTCTTCGACTCGCGCGACCCGGACCAGCTCAAGCGCGTGCACGAGGCCGGCTGGGAGATCATGCAGGCCTGCGTGGCGCTGGGTGGAACCATTTCCGGCGAGCACGGGATCGGTCTCGAAAAAATGGAAGCCATGCGCATGGTGTTTTCGGATGCGGACATCGACGCCCAGCGCTCGCTCCAGGAGGCCTTTGATCCGGCCCGGGTCCTGAATCCGGGCAAAATGTTCCCGGACACGACCCGTCCCTTTGCCTCGGCAGACCGGGCGGCCTGGGCCGGCGACGACGACGCGTTGAGCGCCGCCGAGCGGCGCATGGCCGATCACGTCAAGCAGGCCGTTGCCGCGGGCGAAGCACTCCTGCCGCTCGGCGGCGGCTCGATGCAGGCCGCGGGAAACCTCCCGACGCGCGCCACGATGCCGCTGCGCACTCAGGCGCTCGCCGGAATGATCGAGCTTGACGCATCCAACCAATACTTCACGGCCGGTGCCGGCATGACGCTCGACGCCATCCAGGACGCGCTGGCGCCCCACCAGCAGTGGCTGCCGCTGCGTCCGGCCCTCGCGGTGCTGGGGCGCACCATCGGCGGCATTGCAGCCACCGGCGCGCTCGGCCCGGAGCGCTTGGTCTATGGAGCCCCGCGCGAATTGCTGCTGGGTCTGCGCTTCATCGACGGCCGCGGCCGGCTGATCGACGCCGGCGGCCGGGTCGTGAAGAACGTCGCCGGCTATGACATGACCCGCCTGGTTGCCGGTTCGGCCGGGACCCTGGGCCTCATCACGCGGGTGACCATGAAGACCGCCACCCGGCCGGAGCGCTGCGCGCTGGTTTCGGCTTGCGGCAGCCCCGACGCCTGCGGCAGTCTGGCGGCGCAGGTGCTCGGCTCCAGCCTGGGAGCCGTGTTTGCGGCGGCCGCTCCCGATAACGGCGGCGGGAGCTGGCGGCTTTCGATCGGCTTCGAGGGCTTCGGTGAAACCGTCGCCGCGCAGCTGTCTCGCGCCGAGAGCCTTTTCGAGAAGGCCAAGTTCCAATCGGCTGCGGCCGAGGACTACAATGTGCTCACCGGGCCCTTCGGCAGTCTGTACGAACGCATCGCCGGCTGTCTCTTCGTCTTGCGGCTGACGGTTCCGCCGGACAGGACCGCGGAAGCCGCTGCCATCCTGCTCCGGGAGACTCGGGTTGAGGAACTGCTGGCCGATTTCGGCAGCGGCCGCATTCTGGCCGGCAGCAACGAAATGACGGATGCGGCCTGGCAGGCCATCGGGCGGCATCAGGGAGAGCTGGCCGGACGTGCCGTGCTGGAAAATAGCCCGGATGACTTCAGGGCGCGCCATGACGTGTTCGGCCCGCCGCAGCCTGAATGGAGCCTCATGCATCGGGTCAAGGCCATCCTCGACCCCAAGCACGTGTTTGCCCCGGGAAGGATGCCGGGCCGGGTTTAGAATGGAGTTGAAAAACAATCAATGAGCATATCCGCACACTACGACGAAATCGCCCACTGTAACCACTGCGGCTTCTGCCAGACGGCTTGCCCGATCTTCCGCTCCACCGGCTATGAGGGGGGGGTTGCGCGTGGCCGGCTGGCGTTGATGCGGGCCGTGATCGAGGACCGGCTCCAATGGGGCCCCGAGCTCGAGGAGCCGCTTTACAGCTGCCTGCTCTGCGGGGCCTGCACGAGCAACTGCTTTCCGGCCATCCCGACTTCGGAGCTGGTCGTCACGGCGCGGTCCGAGTACCTGGAAAAGGTCGGCCGAAAATCCATCCACCATCTGCTGTTCGACAAGCTGCTGCCCTACCCCCGGCGGCTGCATCTGGCCGCCCGCGCGGTCGCTCTCGGCAAGAACAGCGGCGTGAGCGAGCTGGCCCGTGCGCTGGGTCTGCTGCGCATCTTCGGCCGCGATCTGTCCCGGGCCGAGGAGATCGTCGACCGGCTGCCGGCGCAGCCGTTCCGGGCGCGATTCAAACCCGGGGCTTACGAGGGGCAGGGCAAGAGCCAGCGGATCGCCTATTTTGTAGGCTGCGGCGTCGACGTGGTGAGCCATGCGGCCGGGGAGGCCACTTTATCGCTGCTGCGGCGCTTCGCCCGCAGCGTGCAGGTGCTTGACAACAATTGCTGCGGCCTTCCGGCGTGGTCCTACGGCGATCTGCCGGCGGCGCGCAAGCTCGCGGGCAAGAACCTGCCGATGCTCGCAACCGACGGCATCGACGCCATTATCACCGACTGTTCGAGCTGCACCGGCTTCATCAAGAAATATCCGCGTCTCTTTCCCGAAAACGATCCGCAGCGCAAGGCCGCCGAATCCATCGCCGCCAGGGCCAGGGACGTCTCGGAATGGCTCGCGGCCGAGGTTGTCCCTTACTCCCGGACGCTGCAGGGCCAACGCGTCACCTTCCACGACCCCTGCCACGCCTCGCGCGGCCAGGGCCTGGTGAAGCCGCCGCGCGAGCTGCTGCGCCGGATGCCGGGCGCCGAATTCGTCGAGCTTCCGGAAGCCGACTGGTGCTGCGGCGGAGCGGGATCTTATGCGCTCTCCCACTACGATCTGGCCATGCAGGTCCTGGACCGCAAGATGGAAAACCTGAAAAAGACCGCCGCCGACGTGCTCGTAACCACCTGTCCGGCCTGCATCATCCA
>CAZEKN010000265.1:0-3757 GCA_964512755.1 uncultured Desulfatibacillum sp.
CCCCACCTCCAGCTTCAGGCCGACCAGGCGGCTTCCAACCATCACCGCTTTCTACATGGCCGTGCGATCAACTACCTTGCCGAAACCGGCACACGGCTTTTTTCGGCCTATCTCCAACATGAACGGGAGGACGGCAGCCGCACCATCGGCCGCAGCGGCTCCTGGGAATGGCTGGCTGCTTTTGCGCCGGAAGGTTTTTTCGAAATCTGGGGAATCCTGCCGAATGTCACTTCCATCCGGCAGGCGGAGAATGGCGATTGGAGCAGCCTGGCCCGCGGCGTGATCAACGCCCAGAAATTTTACCGCAGCCTGAACCGCAACGGCTATAATCTCGGTCTGCTGCTGATCGAGGACGGCTCAAAGGCTCTGGAATTGCGGGTCGTCATGATCGTGAGGTCCAACTATGCACCCTGGGCGCGCAGCGACCACACCGGCTTCGAGGTGATGCTCGGGGATATGGCCACCTTCACCACGCCCGAAGAGACGGCTCAGCAGGCCCGGCCTTTCTGGAACGATTCCGGAGGCGCTTAACGTCCAGCCTTCACCGGTGGGCGGCCATTTTCAAAACAGTAGTAAAAGGCCTGCAGCGGCTGTCTGAAGTCCTCGACATCCCGCCGAACGGATTCGGGTTTCTCCTGCTTCACCAGGACGCGTTCGAAGAAGTCCGCAATGGTGGGCATGTGTTCTTCCATCAGGCCCAGCCGCGTGATTTCGATCGTGCCGATGCGCAGCCCGCTCGGCCGATCCCAGTCTTCGGGCCTGTCCTCGGGAACCAGGTTTTTGTTGGTAATGATATTGGCCTCGGCCAGCTTGCCGGCTACGGTGAGACCGCCGCCGAATGATTTCACGTTCGCGATCACCTGGTGGGACTGGGTGTATCCCCGCTTGGCCGCCAGCACGGGAATGCCGCGCTCATCCAACGCCCTGGCCAGCGCCTGGGAATTTTTCACGATCTGGGCCATGTACTCCCGGCCGAATTCGAGGAACTCCGCCGCCGACACAGCCAACGCCGCAACGCGGTTGACCTGGTGCGTGGCCACCAGAACCGGAAAGATGGCTTCCGTAACCGGCTTTGTCAGCTGGGGGTCGTTCCACAAAATGATGCCGCTTTGCGGGCCGCTGAACGTCTTGCCGGCCGATCCGGTGAGCACCGCGGCACCCTCATTCAGCGGGTCCTGAAACTGGCCGCCGGCGATCAATCCGGCCTGGTGGGCACCGTCGTAGAAAAATTGGCCGCCCCACTCAGCAGCCACAGCGCTCATTTCCCGCACCGGCAGCGGAAACAATGTCATCGACATGCCGACGGCCACCAGCCGGGGCCTTGCCTTGCGGGCCGCCCGTGCGTATGCATCCAGATCGACGTCCAGCTCGACCGGATCGAAGGGAATATCCACGATATTCAGGCCCCTCAGGCCGGCCGGCCCGTCGAGCCGGTTGCTGGAATGCCCCCCGTACGGCTGGGGCACCGACATGATGGTGTCGCCCGGCCGGGTCAAGGCCTGATAGACGGCCAGGTTGCCGAGCATGCTGCCCATCAGGCGGTAGTCGGCGTAGCGGCAGTGGAAGGCGCGCTTGAGCAACTCGGTGCACAGCGACTCGACCTCATCGATGTATTGGGTTCCGGCGAACCACCGGTTCACCCGGCCGATATGGCCTTCGGCGGCCCGTGTACCGATTTCTGCGGAAAGCAGCCGGCGCACGGTAGGGCTGGTGGGAGCCTCGGGTGCGAGCAGGTTGATGCAGCGCCGACCGCGCCAGTCGGCATTTTTCTGAACCGCTTCAAGGACCAGCCCTGCCATTTTTTCAGGCAAGCCAGCTTCGTCCAGCATCCGGCGGGCTTGGGTCAGCAGCGCGCGATCGTGAACATCGACGTTTTCTTCCAGCACGGGGGACGGCATACCAGCCTCCTTGTCCGGCAGCGCCTGGGCGGCCAGGTATCTTACGGTTTCAATCGGTCTCGTTTTTCTTCAAGAACCCTACCACACGTTTCGAAGCGCGCTCCAAATGCTTGACGGAATCGCTTCAAAATGCATGAGCGGTCGGAGTCCAACCGGTGGGTTAAGCCCTGTACGGGATGGATTCAAACGTCGCCGTGAAATGCCTCAGCACCGGCGACTCCTGAACGAACCGAACGCCCCGGATCGCGTCCCGCTTCGCGAACACCTCACCGACGCATTCGACTACGTAGTCCATGTGGCTCTGGGTGTAGACCCGCCGCGGGATCGCCAGGCGCACCAGTTCGAGCATGGCGGGCTGGAACGCTCCGGTCAGAGGGTCGGTCTTGCCGAACATGACGCTGCCGATCTCGCAGGAGCGGATGCCGCCCTCCAAATACAGTGCGCAGGCGAGCGCCTGGCCCGGAAATTCATGCGGCGGAACCTGCGGCAGGAAAGCGGTTGCGTCCAGGTAGACGGCGTGGCCGCCGGCGGGTTTGAACACCGGCACTCCCGCGGCATCCAGCTTCTCCACCACGTATTCGATCGAGCGGATGCGGTATCTGAGATAATCCTCATCCACCACCTCTGCGAGCCCTTGAGCGAAGGCTTCGAGGTCGCGGCCGGCCAGCCCGCCGTAGGTTGGAAAGCCTTCGGTGACAATGAGGATGTTGCGCGCCTTGCGGGCCAGCTCGTCATCGTTTACGGCCAGGAACCCGCCGATATTAACCAGCCCATCCTTCTTACCGCTCATGGTGCAGCCGTCGGCGTAGGAGAACATCTCCTGGGCCAGCTGCCGGACCGAACGGCCGCGGCAACCCGGCTCGCGCGTCTTGACAAACCAGGCGTTTTCCGCAAAACGACACGCGTCGATAAAAAACGGGATCTTGTAGGAACGGCACAGCTCGGACACCCGGCGGATGCATCCCATGGACACCGGTTGTCCGGCGCAGGAATTGTTGGTCACCGTCATCATCACCAGCGGCACCTGCTCCGGGCCTTTCTGCTTGAGAAGGCGCTCCAGGGAAGCCATGTCCATGTTGCCCTTGAAGTCCTTGACCAGCGAAGGAATCAGCGCCTCTTTCACCGGAAGATCCACCGCTTCGGCTCCGCTGACCTCGATGTTGGCGCGGGTCGTGTCGAAATGGGTGTTGTTGGGGATGATTTTTCCCGGGCCGCCCAGGATCGCGAAAAGAATTTTCTCGGCAGCCCGGCCCTGGTGCGTGGGGATGATGTGCTTGAGCCCGGTGAGGTCTTTAACTGCCTTCTCGAAGCGGTAGAAGCTCCGGGCGCCGGCGTAGGATTCGTCGCCGTCGACCAGCCCCGCCCATTGCCGGGCGCTCATGGCCGAGGTGCCGCTGTCGGTCAACAGATCGATGAGCACATCATCGGCCCGCACGTTGAAGAGGTTGTGGCCGGCCTTCGCCAGGATCTGCTCGCGCTCCCCGCGCGTGGTCATGCGCAGGGGTTCAACGGTTTTAATTCTAAACGGCTCGATGGTGGTCTGAATGGTCATAGGTGATCCGGAAGTTTGGATGGCATTGGTTCGAACGAGCCGGCCCTGCGCCGCTCCGTTCGGCCCTTATAATAAGACGACCCAAATTATGGTATGCTATATTACCCGTCAACTCGATGCAAGCGTAGACATGGGTGACAAGTATGCCTGACGCCCCTTCAGCATTATCCGGAGACCCCATCATCGAGGATATCATCCTGTCTCACGGCTCACGCGGCATGGACCGGGTGAGGGGAGCTCTTCCGGCGGACTATTGCTCGCGTGCCGCCCGCATGATCCTGGGAAACCCGGGCTGCGTCCTGATCGG